>JABDLO010000425.1 GCA_013002995.1 Saprospiraceae bacterium
TTTCATGACAATGGGTGCTGAAGAAACCGAGATTAGAAAAGATCCAGCAAGTCTTGGAAAAGCTGTAGTAACGAAGGTCTTTGATTATTACCAGAATCGCCAGGGTTAGAAATTAAAATCAAGGAAGATTTTCCAATTGGCAGAAGGTTGTAGATGCCAAATAAGTAAGTATTGGCCACGACCTTCCGCATAGGTACCTAATTCAATTACACAATCCTTGGACACACGAAGTGAACCTGCTTCAACAAGTTCTATGGACCAGGATGGATGTAACATATATCCATATTCTTTGATGATTTTTTCAGTGTCATTAAGAAGGTTTCCACGATTGAGGTAGTAAGCGTCTGAAGCATATACTTCCTTTACTACCAGGTCAGGCCTGTTGTTATTAGAATGCTTCTGCCATAAATCCCTCATTGTTGTGATATCTTCATAAGGAATTGATTCATCAGAGGATATTTCTTGAAAATATTCGAATTCCTTTAATATTTGACCTTTATCTTTTCTAATGGCAGTCAACAATGTATACTTCTCATCTTTATTATTAATGGTAGATATCACCATTATGTGACCAGAAGGGGTGATGGTTTTATGGTTAATACTAAGGTCCCCGGATTGCGATATAATACTTGACATCCTGGATATTGCCATTTTATCATCAGGAGCAATAGCATTTATCCCGTTGGCATCAAGTACGTGATAATTTGAATGGTACCAATTGTTCCATTCATTTTCAATAGATTCTTTATTAAAAGATTGAATAAGCCATTCCTTAGAGACATCCTGACCATTTGCCGTAAGGCAACCAATTAAGAATATCACTATATATGTGAATCTCATACTATTATTTGGCGGTCAATTTATTCAACATATCACCTCTAAAGGTAAAAATCGCCCAACTGAGGATGGCAATGATGTAGATGGGCTCGGTAAGGCCTTTGAATCCAAAAATTGATATGAATTTATGCCAGAATGAGTCTCCTGTCTTTCCCTCATTAATAATCAGATTCTCAATGACATGACTGTAGTGAAAAGTCAGGAATATATAAATAATGAGTAGGCATATGAAGAAATATAAAATTCCTCTTTTCCAGTTCAAGCCCGGAGTTGCAAGAAATAGTGCAAGCAAGAAAAATGTTGGAAGCAAGATAAGTTCATAGGTGTCTCTATAGACATACCTGTTGGGGTTTACTTTGCTTCTATATGCTTTACTATTCAGATTTCCTCTCCCTTTATGCTTATCCCTGTTGTACAACGCAAAAGTTGTATTCCAGTTTTGCTCATTGGGAGGAGCTCCGGGAATAAAATTGGCAAATAAATTGGGATTAACCACATTGAATACGCGATCCCCCACCTGACAGTAATAGTTAAGATGAGCGTCCTGGACAATTTTTATCTGAGAAATTAGCAGGAGGCCAATGTAGATTAAAATAAATATTCCGAATCTCTTCAATAAATTATCCATCAGTAGCGGGGATTTGCTCCTGTTCATTCACTTTTCTTAACCACACCAACCACAGGTATAAGGTAAATACAATAAATAAGATCTGCCATATATCAGTATGCATCATATCGAATATCGATGGAATATATTTTCCTGTTAGATATAGTGTAACGATACGTACTATGTTAAGGGCGAATAAAAGAGCGATCCCAATGAGAATGCCTTTAGGCTTAAACTTCCACTTTACAGGAAAGAAGATTATTGATAAAGTATACAGTATCATAGGAGCAATGGCATCGCATCCTTTTTTTATCTGAATAGAAAAATCACTTGAGAATATGCTTTCTGAAGAAGCCCTTGTGCCTTGTCCGAGTGCTAGAAGTATCCAATTGGAAATGGTAGCATAAAGGTTAAGAAGAGGCTGGGCAAGCTTATCGAAAAATTCCTGGCTGGTGAGCCAAAAACTGAATAATCCAAAAACAAGAATGGAGAAAATGAACATGTATGATTTCTTATTCTTTTCCCATTTCTCTTTCCATCTCGTAGAAAAAGATTTCTTAGGAACCTTATTTGTGGATTTTATACCCTTTTTTTTCTTAGAACTTTTCTTAGCCAAAAGATGATGGTTTTAAACTGTTAATCTTGTAAAATGGTAATCAAGTAAGCTAGTAAAAAGCCTGAGATAAACCCTCCAGGAATATCAGCATTGGTCATTTCATACTCAAAGAATAACACAGAAACGGTGAGTAAAATACCCAAACCAATCCAGACAAAGATACTGTATTTGAGCAGTTTCTTTTTATAAACCGGGAATGTTAATCCGAAGAGTTGAAAGTAAATAGGATCTTCTTCCTGCATCATCAAAGATTGTTAATGAATTGAATTTTAATGGATTCAAAAATAAGACAATTTATAAGTTTACAAATTCAAGACTTGATAAATATCTACTAATCTTTAATAATAGACTTCCAAATACAGGTTCTTGAATTAATAGAGTATCGATAAATATGACCTTCTGATTTAAACTCTGCGGAATTAATTGGATGCTTTTTAGTCGTATTAAAAGAGGGGTCTTGGGTTTTTGTAGATAAGCCTCTGTTTTGTTTCATAATGGTTTTGACAAGATCTTGAGTTACACTCCACTCATCTTTAATTACTTCATCTGAAGGGCTCGAACCGAAATAAAGGAATCCCCAATGCTCAGGTGCATGCATATTTATTTCATACTGTGGAGACCATACCCAATTGTCTGGTGAAGTTCCTTCTTTTTTTATGTAAGTCTCACCCTGAATCGTGTAATTCCATTGTACTCTGGAAAAGTTGATTCTCCAATGATCTCCTCTCCGGGGAGGAATACTACTGGAATTGTATTTCTTAAATCCCTCAAAAGGAAACATAATCTCAACTGTCCATGATGAATCGATGTCTGAAGGATCATTTATACTCCCATAGATTTTTACCGCACTTTCCATTCCCTTCATATTATCAGGGTTTCGAGCTTTTCCTTTATTCCTGTATGGGTAGGGAAGAGAAAGCTCCCATATGGTATTTAAGGCATTGAGTTCGAGCTCATAGTAATTGCAGTGATCACCATCAGGATCAATAAATACCTCGAAATCGTTATCATACCTGAATATGGCTTTGTTCTTTTCTTTCTGATAAGCCCAGATGTGAGGTTCTTTTAATTCTGCCCCAATGAATAATGCTTCATCTGTGTAAGCTATTTTAACCCTGGTTGAAAATGGAGGTGTAGGTTTTAGCGGACCTTCTATATCTACAAATTGTTTAGACCATTTAACATCATCCCAGAATGACTCATTGAGATCACCATCTAAAGCTGGACCATCTGGTTTATAGATGGCAATATAGATTTTTGGAGATTCTTCAATTACATGCTGAGCAATACCATGGCTGCTGCTAATAAATATCATCAGCAATTTTAGAATCCTGTGAACCATTAGATTAATTTTGTTATTAGTTTGCAAAGTAAATAGCTTAATCAATAAACCCTTACATCTTAAATGATTTGTGTAATTTCAGGAACTAACCGGCTGGATAGCAAAACCAGAGAAATATCAAAGTTAATCGTTAAGACCTTGCAGGAATTGCAAGATGAAAAAGTTATTATGATTGACTTAAAGGAAATTCCTTCTGAATCATTGAGTAACATGATGTACAGTAAATCTGGCCAAGATCCCTGGGTTACTGATATTCAGGACAAATACATTCTTCCCAGTGATAAATGGTTGATTATAACACCAGAATACAACGGAAGCTTTGCCGGTGTATTAAAGGTCTTTATCGATGCACTTTCTGTCAGGCATTACAACGAAACCTTTAACGGAAAATTTGTTGGTCTGGTAGGAATATCATCAGGACGAGCAGGGAACCTTAGGGGTATGGAACATCTGACCGGCATTCTTCAATATCTTAAAATGCATGTCTTTCATGATAAGCTGCCGATTTCAAGGATAGAAACCGTTGTGAGTGAAGATGGTCAAGTGGATGAAGAAACTGCCACATTAATCACACAAATGCTGGAAGGATACCTGGAATTTACTCCAGCTTCTATTTCGTATTAAAGAATTTATGTGATTTATTTTTCCTAGGAAGGCTAAATTTTGGCTTTTCATGTCGCAGGGAAACCCGTACCGACCGTTGGTATATTTTTCAAGCATGAGAAACTAAACAATATTAATATGGTCTAAAAATAGATCAAATGAAAACCTTGGTAGGTATCATCACATTAGTAATGTTTATTTCTTTTACATTCCCTTTTTATGGACAGACCCTGGAACACCTTCCCGTTAAAGTGAAAACACAGAAAGTAGATATCACTCTACACAGTGAAGAAGAAATCGAAGGCTACCTGGTTGATGTAGTTAAAGACGCGGTGTTTATTGTGAAGCACAAATCCATGGTCAAAGAATCTATTCAGAATGGATGTATGACGTGCACAAGAATTCCTAAGGAAATTATTCTTCACATTGCTCTTAAACAGAGCACCCTCAATAGAGTGGTTATTGGCGGAGCCATGCTGGGTGCAGGGATCATTTGGTCTTTAGGAGGTGATGACCATAACCCGGATGGGATTTCAGAACGTGCCCTTAGAATGATGACATTCTCTATTTATGGTGGTGCAGCTATTGCTGTCGCAATTCTGTATAATCAAGTTAAACGCGATGATTCTTTTGATTTAGTTGCTTTAAAGAAAAAGTGTTCCAAAACCAGGTTTTATAAAAAATGCACAGATACAGTCCGAGAATTTACATTAAATGGCAGAATTAACAAGACTTATTCCTTCTACATTGGAGATAGCTTCAGACTTGTGAAAGGGAAAGTTGTGAAAAAAGATATTAAGGAAGTAGCAGTCATCCCGGAATATTCAGAACGTCAAATCTTTATTGAGATCAAAGAAATAAAGAGTGTGAAGTGAACAATTAGGAAATCAATTTAAATCCCCCATCTTGATCATCTTTACGTTGATATCAATTTCTGCTCCGGGGTCTTGCATTACAGGTATATTATTTTGGTCCGGAGTGTAAGACTTTACACTATTGGGAAAAAGAAGATCAAATCCCAGGATGACCTTTCTCAAGGTGATGATGTCAATGGATGATACTTTCCCATCTCCGTTGACATCAGATGCCATCAATTTTTCATCTGATTGAAATGGGTCAAGATCAAGTACATGCTTTCTTAACACAGTAATATCTGATGCTGAAACTCCTCTGGTAACATCGGAAGAGCCATTATATTCAATGGTTAATATGGGATCGATCAATTCAGGAATGAGATCACTTGGGTATTCAAAACTCAAAGTACCCTCGGAAATAGTCATGATATCATATTGAGGTCCTCCATCAGCAGATTGGAGCATAACCTCAAGATCGTTTATATCTCCTGGTTGATCTTTTGTCCAGGATAGGTTGAGGTTTACAATTGTATTCTGAACTTCTTCGCCTGGTTTCTGAGCACCGGTAGCAGCAATTGCATCGTCCAACGATGAAAGTGAACCGGGGCCATAATCGGTACTTCCATCTGGTGCAATTATAGCAAAACTCGGTGTACCCCAATATGTTCCAAAGAATCCGGATTTATACTGACCTGAAACATCACCAGCCCCACCATCCTGACTGATGCTAGGAAAAGTAATTCCATGTTTGTTCTTATATCCTATGACATCAGCATTATTGTCACCAGAGGAAGTAGTGACTTCCATAAATTGTACATCATGCTGACCTTCTCCCCATTCTACATATTTAGCCTGAAAATCCTTTGCAATACTATTACAAGGAGGACAAGCAACAAAGAATAATTTGATGACTACTGTTTTTCCATCGTTGAGATAATCCTGGTATAAATTCTGAGTGTTGCCATCTGTATCTGTTACCTCAAATTCAAAATGCTGTTGTCCGGTAAGGCCAACAGTTGAAATCATGAAACAGAGCAGAAAAAAATACTTTAATTGCATAAATATCATTGATTTAGATCATGTAAAGATAATTGATTAAGTGGAAGATTATCAAGTTTTATTTTCAGATTACTGTCCGTTCCAAGATAGAATTGGAGGCTTCTTAGTATCTTTCGAACTTCAATAAAAATATTATAAGACATGACATTAAAACAATTGATTAAGTTGGAAGATAAGTCTAAAGAGATATGGGTTATCAGTCCTACGTTACATTATGATGTTGAAAATAAAGACTTTTCAGAGCTGGTAAGTGTAAACCTCGGTCAAAAGACTAAGTACAGATATATCGTTCCGGCAACAAGAACGGTACAGAAGAATATAAAGCTGTACAAAAAATTGTATGGATTGTCAGATGAAGAATTAGATAGTAACTTTCTTCTTTTACCTGAATCTGAGTTTAATCCCTTTATATCAGAAACTGCGATCTATAATGCCACAACTGATTGTATAGCCTGTACTGCTCCTGCAACAGAAGACAGCAATGATGTGATTAAATACAATAGTGAGACATCACAGGCCATGGCCAAGCACTTTAAGAGTATCTGGAGAAAATATAAAAGGAAAAATCCATGAGAATTATATTAAAGTCATTAATCGTACTTTCTATTATGGTCTGTAATGTCATAGACATTTCAGCACAATCTGAAAACTTACCATATTACTCTATTCCAGACGCTCCTGATACTTATGATGCTCACAATGTCGCTGCCAGAATGGTAGATGGCCTGGGATATAGATATTTCTGGGCTACTGAGGGATTAAGAGATGAGGACTTATCCTACAGACCTAGCGAAACGTCAAGAACAACTATGGAAACCATAGAACACATCTTTGGCCTTTCCAAAACAATCATAAATGCAAGTCTCTCAAAACCCAATATCAGTGGTGGATCAAGAGATGAAATGACATTCAAGGAATACAGGGAAGCGACGCTTAAAAATTTAATTGAGGCAAGCAATAACCTCAGAAACCATGTTGTTCCCGATATGGAAGAAATGAAAGTAATCTTTCAGAGAGGTGAAAATTCACGTGAATTGCCATTCTGGAATATGATCAACGGTCCTATAGCAGATGCCATTTGGCACTCAGGTCAGGTTGTTGCCTTCAGACGTGCATCAGGAAACCCTCTCCATCCCGGAGTCTCAGTATTGAATGGTAAGACCAGGGTAGAATAAAAATTAGGCTTCGGTTGATTGAAACTGATTGATTAAACTTGATATTTCATCTTCAATTGCAGCAGGGGATGTTGTAGGAGCATACCTCTTATATGGGTAGCCTTTCCTATCTATCAGGAATTTAGTGAAATTCCATTTTATCCTACTACCTAGTAATCCGCCAAGTTCATTTTTCAGATAAGAAAAAACTGGGTGTGTATTTCTACCATTGACGTCAACTTTTGAGAACATTTTGAAAGTCACACCATAGTTAATCAAGCAGTTTTCCTGGATTTCTGTTTCGGTTCCAGGTTCTTGATTTCCAAATTGATTGCATGGGAATCCAATGATTACGAGTCCTTGATCTTGATATTTCTTGTACAATGATTCGAGCTCTTCATACTGTGGAGTGAGACCACACTTACTTGCTGTATTCACGACAAGGACAACCTTGTCTTTGAACTCTGAGAATGATACTTCTTTGCCTCTGATATCCGTAGCTGAAAGATTGTAAAATTCAGTATTGTAATTTATATTCATATTATTTAAAGTGTGAATTTGTGATGAATCAGGAAGTACAACCTTATTAGAGTTAATAATGTTTACCATTATAGTTGAAAATAAAATTAAAGTTTTCATTTTCAGCAAATTACGGTTTCCCTGTTATCAAGAAATGTCTCCTGAAGGATAGAGGTTCCTCAATAATGTCTTTATATTTATAATATTCAATTCAGAATCTTGAAAATACTGTTTTTCATATTGTCAATTTTCATCGTTCTGCCTTCGGCGGTATCTCAATATCATGGAGTTGATGATAATGGAAAGCCCTACATTGTCAAAAGCATCTTTTTTAGAGGAGGGAGTTATTACATAGATGAAGAACAGAAAATAGAAGTTTTGAAATTTCTTGACGAGCAAATTTTGGAAAATTATGAGATCCACATACATAGTCACACGGATCCAATAGGTGGAAAGGAATACAATGAATGGCTCTCGAAGATGAGGAGCCTTTCAGCTTATAGGATGCTAGAGATAGAAGGTTTTATGATGGATCATATATACATTAAAGACCATGATTTTGAAAATCCTGAATTTGATAACAATACGTGGCAAGGACGATTGAAAAACAGAAGAGTAGATATTGTACTGTGGCCGCTACCGGCATAATCAGTTTCCAAGCCGTTCTTTCAGCCACAACCCACACATCCCCAAAATAAATAATGAAAGCCCCCAAATATAGGATATAGGTATACCTGTCTCTGTGTTTACGATTCCGTTCTCTTTAATTTTTAAGTTATGCTGATTAGTAACTTTTTTTGCCTTTACAAAGCGGATCAGTGGCCAGTCTTGATGGCTATAGGTATAAAATCTTTTATGATGCCCGGTAATTGGATTGCTTGATTTCAGAAGATAACTGCCTGCCTGCGTGTGCCACTTCGGAACAGGCAGGCTCGAAAGCCAAGACAACCGCGTGCCGCCTTCAGCTTTAGCGGTGGCGCAAGCTCTTTTTATGCCTGCCTGTCGGCAGACAGGTTTCGTATGTGCCTGCCCGACGTCAAGACTTTGGTCTCCGGCGGCCATAGCCTTGCGCCTCCGCAGGAGCCAGCTATGGCGGCACGCGGATGGCGACGGCTCGCAGGTGGGGTATATCCGAGACTTAAAAAAGCTGCAGTATTGGCGTTCAACCTGCCCTCCGTACGAGACTTCGGTCACCGACGGCCATAGCCTCTGGCGACGGCTCGTAGGCGGGTGAGTTGTCTGTAAGTGTTAAGATAGTTTTTAAATCACTTCAATAGCTGGAACAATATGATATCTGATAATGCATTTTCGCAATATCCTTTCCCTTTTTCGAGAAAAGTCAGGTAAAACCAGATGAACGAAGCAATAGATGATAGATCCGTTATACCAGATGCTTAAGTGCTTTCTTATTAGAAATGATAAACTCAATTCCTGAATATACTGTAATAGAAGCGATCCATATAATCAACAAAAGAATGATGAGTTTAATATTACTGATATCGATGATCTCTTGCAGGGGTGTCATAAAAATTAAAATGAGATAGATCATGACCAATGTAATCACCTGGGAAAAGGTTTTAATTTTTCCTGAGTATCTGGAAGCAAGTACAATATTTTTAGATAAAAGTATTAGTCTTAGGGCTGTGAGTAAGATTTCCCTGAATGCGATTATAGCAGTCAACACAACAGGAACAATGCCTTTAATTGTGAATATAACGAGCACTCCAAGTATCAGAACTTTGTCTGCGAGTGGGTCAATAAATTTACCAAAGGTCGACACAAACTTCCATCTTCTGGCGAGATAGCCATCAAAATAATCAGTAGCAGAAGCAACTATAAAAAGTCCAAGTGATATTGATAACGATACAGGGTCAAGATCATAAGCGAAATAACAGCATAATATCGCTAGAGGAAGTCTGAGGACAGTTAGAAGATTAGGTATGAATTTCTTAGTCTTTTCGAACATTCCGGATCAATTCCTTTCGATGATAATAACACAAAATTAATGTTATTTATAAAATGATATAAAGAATTAACGATCTCTTGGTTCAAATAATATACATACTTCATCATCAGGCAGACCTGCTGGACCGACATTTTGCATGCCTAATTTATGAAGAAGGTTTATAGAACGTTGATTATCAGGGATTGTAATGGCGATAATTTTCTCCACCTTCAGTTCTTCATTTCCATATTTTAAACATGCCGATGCTGCCTCAAAAGCATAACCATGACCATGAAATTGAGGAAGAAATGCAAAACCAAGATCTATATGATCAAGATTGGGTCGTTTTATAAGGCCACAAGTACCTATTGGAGTTTGTTCGTTTTTCAACTCAACCAGCCATAATCCAAATCCAAACCTATCATACATTGATATATAACGATCAAGGATATGGTCTTTTGCATCAGCAATGGTTTGGATATTTCTATCTCCAATAAATTGTATCCAACCCGGCGAATTAAACAATTGATACATAAAAGGTGCATCCTCTGCCTCCATTTCTCTGAGTTGAAGTCTCTCAGTAATTATGATGGGTTTCATTATTTAAGGTTTTCGAGGGCCAGGAGGACAATGCTCTTTCAGGTAGGTTGTAAAGAGATTATTCAGATGCTTCCGAGTACCTTCCCCTTCAAATACTCCATGCGAACGATTAGGGTAAGGCATGACTTGAAAGATCTTATTATGCTTGATTAATTCATTGATCAGCAATTCAGCATTTTGATAATGCACATTATCATCACCTGTTCCATGAATATACAGCAGATTCCCTTTAAGGTTCTTAGCATATGTAATAGGGGATCCGTTAATAAAGTCTTCTTCATTTTCCCAGGGTACTCCCATGTATCTTTCCTGGTAGATGTTGTCATATGTCAATTGATTGGCTACGGCAGCAACAGCTATGCCAGTCTGATACAAGTCAGGATATTGAAATAGTAAATTCAATGTAGCAGACCCTCCACCGCTCCAGCCATGAACGGCAATTCTGGTTTCATCAATATAAGAATGAGTTTCAATCAATTTTTTACATGCCATGGCCTGGTCTCGGATATTAACAATTCCAATCTTACGATAAATGGATTTTCGCCAATCGCGACCTTTAGGACCGGGAGTGCCTCTTCCATCCACTGATAAATAAATGTATCCGTCTTTGGCCATATCTCCATTGTAAAGCAGATTCCTTCCAGTCCCGAATCTATTGATAACAGTTTGAGCAGCTGGTTCACTATATACATTAAAGACAGAAGGATATTTAAGATTAGGATCAAAGTTATTGGGTAAGGCCATCCATCCATCCATTTCCACTCCATCATCAGTTGTGAGGGTGAAGAAACTTATGTTGGATTGATCCTTCTTGGAAGGATTATACTTTTTGGCTATTCCACCATCAGCATCAATGGATCCGTGATCTGGAAGGCTCACCCATTCTC
>JABDLO010000430.1 GCA_013002995.1 Saprospiraceae bacterium
ATTCATTTCCGGATGTAGTAACTTCTATGTCAATATTCAAATTGATCCATAGTTCTTCCAGGCCATCTGCTGGAAAACGGAGCGTGGTTATATTCTTATTTCCATTGATTTGAGCCCATCCTGACAGACTTAATAACATCACACAACAGCATAATAAATTTTTCATTTTTCTAAATTTTAGAATTAGTAATAAATTTTATAATGCTAATATCTACTAGTCACCTCCTTAAAGTGGCTCAGATTTGAACTTGAAGGACTCATTAAGCAACATTTCATGTCTCATATAATTTGAGACCAAGCACTCAATTGATTTTCAATGGATTAGACTATATACTAAACTGAGTACAATTTATCTCAAGTGATAGATTTCATATACTCACTGGGAGACATAGATGTGAATTTCTTGAAGGTGCGATTAAAAGTAGCCTTAGAATTAAATCCGGATTCAAAGGCAACACCTAGCAAAGACAGCTCAGTTGCCCGCCCATTTTTAATTTTATCCTTTACCTCATTTACTCTGTACTCATTGACGAAGTCGTTGAAGTTTTTTCCCATGGAACCATTGATGATGGATGACAATTCCTGAGCGGGAATGCCCATATGCTGAGACAAGCTACCTAAAGTTAAATCAGGATCAAGGTAGAACTGTTCATTTTCCATCTGATCGATAATTGTCGCATACCTCGGTTCAGAAATTGCTGTTACCGGGACAGCAATTGGTATTTCAATCCTTAAATCATCAATATTCTCTAATCCACTGAGGTCTGTGAAGTAACCATATAGCCCCAGATAAACCAATGCACATGCACTTACAAAGTGAGTCCACCATCGCTGTGTCCAGTGCAATTCGGTGATGTTAAAATCGATGTATTCCGCAACAAGTCCAAAGGCAAATGTGAATGAGAACACGTAAAGAAAGTTTCTGAGCCATATTAATTCTACTCGATAAGTGTTGGAATAATACTGATTGACTTTGTCTTTAAATTGATAATAAAGTATGAATGTGAATATGATATAAAGCAGCATTGAAAGGTTGGAAAGATATCCATGAAGCGCGAATACATATGCAATGCTTATAGATTCCATCCAAAGGCCGTTCTGAACTTCATCATAACCAGGCTGCTGGCTATCATATATCCAGATGATCAGACAATAAACAAAGTATATTAAAGCCGGAATAAAATGCCAGATATCCTTCTTTTTAAATCTGAATTCAGGATTGATTGCACTCTTAACGTAAAAATATATCAGAGGTCCCAACCCCAATAGAAAGTTGATGAGGTAGTAGTTGATTTTAGTATTCCTGAAGGTGTCATACCAATCCATAAAACCTACTATAAAGCTCGTACGATGATAACCTGTAATGATGAGCAAGATGGCGAGAAGCAGATCTCGCAGTTTCTGTTTTTTCCGATACCTCAATAGCAATAAAACAGCAAATAGATACCCTTGTAAAACCAAGATCAACAAGGGCATTGAATAAAGGTTAAATGAAGGAAAAGTCAGATCAAAGTTCATAGTCGGAAGATAGTAAGATTTGTTATGATCTTAATTCAATTTTAAGTAACAGTCTCGTTTTCCATTATGTTGAAATAATTTAATCAGGGTATTCCCTTGGATTCAAATAAGTGGAATACCTGAATTTAATAAAGCAGGACATAATAATTGCAATAGTAAACTATAGTAGCCGTTTCTATATCGACTTTTACACAGAATTAGAATCCAGAGTCATTTCCCATCTGTTTAAATACACCAACCAAGACTTGATATGAAATACAGTAAATTAACGGCAATCGTTGCCCTTCCAGTAATACTTAGCATGTATTCTTACCTGGGCAACCATTCAACAAGGGTAAAACCTGACCAGGTAGAAATCAGGGAGGGATATCTGGAAGTACCGGATCACATTTACTCCGTTGAATATAGATTGATCCTGGAAAAAACCTTTATAGATCGGTATGGATCATCTATTACCGATGAGATGTATGATGAAGATTTTAAGTGGTTGGGGTATTGTGCAGATTGCCAAAACGACGAGGAAAAAATCATAATTGAGGGGACCCAAAAGAGATGTGGCGACAAGGTTGAATGGGGTGGAAAGACTTTCTGCCTCTCATGGTAAATCATTGACTGAGAAAGCTACATGCCGGAGTACTGACCTTGTTTTCGTAATTATTGTTTCCAGAATATGGAGTACTCCGGCTATTTTAAGGCCAATAATCCGGCTTTACCACTGATCCTCCTGGTTCGCTTAAACAATTACAACATGGTCCGGGAAGTGGACGAGGTGGTAATCCTGCAGCTCCGCAATAAGGATTAACATGTGTAGCAAAATTTGCATTTCTAATGAATTGTACATATGAGGTTTTACCTACTACTGCAAAATACCCAAGTACTTCATCATTTCCTTCAGTTTCAATAAGGCTTGGCAATCTCGCTGGTAGGATGTCAGTTATACTCCCTGATTGCTCAAAGAGATCCTGGAGTGTCTCCCAGTATCTGTATTCTTCTTCATTGTATGAAAGCAGGTCAACCTTCATGGATAAGACTTCACCGAAGGACTCATCTATATCCTTTCTAAAAATAAATGTTTCAAAATCTAAATCACCTGTTCCCGGAACCAACTCTATGAGGTTGAGGTCAAAAGCAATGTCTGTATCATAGATATAGCAAGACTTGGGTATATGAAAAGGCGAACACGGTATTTCTGTAAGTTGCCATACTGTCTCCAAATCATACCTTAAAAATAAATTTTCATCAGGTGCCGGACCTTGAGATTGTGCATAACACTCAATGGATCTTAATGTGATCCTTTTGCCACTTTCATTAATAAAGTTGGCAATGGTATCTACAATTTCTACATTGTTGACAGGAAAGGAAGGTTTTGCTGATTGAAAGCGTGAAGTAATCCTTTTGCCATCAGGCAGGATGGCATTCAGTCTATATTTTTTACCCGGGAGAGCTTGAGCAATTGCAGTATAAATCCCACCTTCAGTTTCATTGAATTGAATGAATGTTCCACCTTCTTCTTCAACTCTTACCGAAGCACCCGATACAGGTTCAAATATCTGAATACCCAAATCCACAGTAAAGGACAATTTAATGACTTGCACCTCTTCCAAATCAGACAACGTTCCGTCAACGACAATCAGTCTTTTACCTTTCTCAACAGGAAATTCAATCTGCTCGATGCAACCACTGAACAGAAAAACCAAAATCAATATGAGGTAACTAAACTTCATCATTTGTATTATATATAAGCAAGACTAATCTTATTCATGAATCTTAATTCTAAGGCCAATAATCTGGTTTTTCAATGGATGCTCCCGGTTCCATTAAACAATTGCAACAAGTTCTGTTAAAAGGAAAAGGCGGAAATCCAGCTGCACCACAATATGGATTAACAAAAGTTGCAAAATCTGCATTACGTATAAGCTGTACATATGAGCTCTTTCCTACTACCGCAAAGTAACCGAATACTTCTTCATCTCCATCAGTTTCAATCAGGCTTGGAAGTCTTGCGGGAAGAATATCTGTAATGTTTCCTGATTGCTCAAAGAGACTTTGCAGCGTTTCCCAGTATCTAAATTCTTCTTCGTTGTATGAAAGTAAATCTACTTTCAGTGAGAATACTTCTCCGAAGGCTTCATCAATATTTCGTCTAAAAATAAAAGTCTCAAAATCCAGATTTCCTTGTTCTGGTGACACCTCGATTAAATTAAGATCAAAAGCGATATCCTTGTCATACACATAACAGGATTTGGGAGGAACAAACGGAGAACAGACAATCTCAGATAAAAACCATACAGTCTCAAGGTCATACCTGAGAAACAATGACTCTGACGGAGCTGGTGCTTCGGATTGAGCGAAACACTCAATGGATCTCAGTGTAATTCGTTTACCACTTTCATTAATAAAATTGGCGACTGTATCAACAATGGAAACACTATTCACAGGAAATGAAGGTTTGACGCCCTGAAATCTTGATGTTAGTTTCGCACCATCTGGAAGGATAGCGTTTAATCTGTATTTTTTTCCTACCTCTGCACGACTTTGCGTCTTATAGACTCCGCCTTGAGCTTCTGTAAATTGTATTAATTCCCCACCTTCTTCTTCTACTCTTACATCAGCACCTGAAACCGGCTTGAAAATCTGCAGGTTCACATCTACTGTAAATGAAAGTTTGATTTCCTGGATTTCATCAAGATCAGAAAATGTCCCATCAACTACTACCAGGCTCTTACTCTCTTCAATAGGAAACTCAATCTGCTCAATGCATCCACACATGGACAGCAACATCAAAACCATCAAATGATATTTTAACTTCATCAGACTATTTCATTAAAAAGTAAAATTCCAACTCAGACTAGGTACCGTATTCCCAATCAATGAAAACTTAAATGGTACTACATTTCCCCCGTCGCTTCTTCTAAAGAATACATTATAAGCATTCTTCCTTCCGAAAAAGTTATACAACCCAAAGGTGAATGAGCTCCTGAAACCATCTCTTTTATTCTTTCTGAGATCCAACGTCATTGAGAGGTCAACTCTCTGGTAATTAGGAATCCTGTTTTGATTTCTTCCCGTGTATAAAGGCAATACATAATTGTCCTGAAGGATGGAAGATTCAGGAACCGTTATGGGTCTACCAGATTTATATACATAAGCTAGATTAATTGAAAATGTTGGTAGCCACTGGAACACTCCAAGTATGTTAAGTTGATGAGGAATATCAAAATCCGAAGGAAAAGCAGCTCCCTGATTGATCTGCTCGAATCCCGGTTTGGTCTGTCTCAATGTTCTACTGTAAGTATATGCCATTGATCCGGTTAATCTACCTTTGGTCCTTTCAATAAGGAACTCTATTCCATAACTTTCCCCTGTAGCCGGGACTACTTCTGTTTCTAAATGGTCATTAAGTATCAGTTCAGGAAAGTCTCTCAAGACAGTAGCATTCTGAAAATCTTTATAAAATCCTTCTACTGAAAAATTGAATCTATTTTCACTGTCATTATGAAATAATCCTAAGGAATACTGGGTCACTTGTTGAGGTTCAATATAACGATCTGAGAAAATCCAAAAATCTGTAGGTAATGCGGTATTGGAAACAGTTAATAACTGAGCATTCTGACTGAGCACATTAAATCCACCCTTCAATGACCAATTCTCACTCATCTTATAATTTATCGAAATACGAGGTTCCAGGATGCTGTATTTACC
>JABDLO010000327.1 GCA_013002995.1 Saprospiraceae bacterium
AGGTCGGGAGACCTTCCCTTGAGTAATATTACAAAAATTCAGAAAAGGTCTAGCTTTCAACTTATTCCGGTAGGCAAGGCAGAAGTATTTCACTTCAAGAACTCGGGAGAAGTCCAACCTTCATCATGTTACGGTTGCCAGGTAGGAGGCCTTCTCTTGATTTAAAGCTATTAAATGATATTGATTATAAATAATTCCTTCCTTAAATCTCTATACCCTAAAGTGCTTCTGTTGTGCATATTATTTTATCATGGATTGCTTTTAATGTAAGCCGCCTTTTCACTTTCGATATTTGATTGTTCCTTATTGACACTCTCCTTCTCTTTCTCTAAAGTCATCAGGATGCGTTGCATTTTATCTTCCATGGTAGAGATATTGTGAACAGCATTATCCAATTTACGTTGTATCATCCAGTCTGTGATGAGGTTATCGTAAAACTGATCCAGGAAATTCTCAAAGTATTCCATCGACAAATTCATATCAAGATCTGGAAATACATCCTTCAATTCTTTATCAAATTTCTTGATGAAAACATTGGCGATAACAGCTTCTCTATTGGCTTTATCAATGTAGGTTTTCTTATTGTATGAGGAATACCTTCCCTTACCATGCATTTTATATGGACCCCATTTTTTTACTTGCTTAAGTTTACTAAAAACACTTTTCAATTTGTCTCTAAGAAAACGCCCTTGTTCTATGGCCTCTTCAATATTTACAAGCCTATAATGAAGCTTATGTAGTTGAGCGTCAAATTTTAATAACTGCTTTTTATATTGAGGAGAACCTTTAAGTTGTTTTTCCTTTAAGGACATCACATTTTTCAGTTCTCTTTCAATCTTCAATCGGTCTTTTGAAAGGTTCTCTTTCAGGATTTTTTCTTCGTATTTGAGTGTTTCGATCTCATCGATCAGACTATTATGATGTAATACTTCCTGAAGATACTCCTGTCTTTCTCTTTCCAGTTGTTCTTCCTTATCACCAAGAATCTCGGTGAAGAGCGATTTCATATTTTTCTTTTCCAGCTCATCGACATCTCGCTTTTCCTTTTTCAATTTCTGATTGCTTTTCAGCAAATCTTTCCTAAGAATATCCAATTCATGGTTAATTATTTGGAGTCGGATTGTTTTCTTGCGATCAGTCTCCATTGCTGCCTCCAGTGAATCAATTCTATTTTGTAAATCCTGCATTCGCCGAAAGGTGTTAACTGGCCATACGCATCAGTGTAGCACAGATGATGGCTCCGTATGTGCCCATTGCATATCCCAGCACTGCCATCAATACTCCTACCGGAGCGAGACTGGGGTTGAATGCTGAGGCTACAACAGGAGCAGATGCAGCTCCACCTACATTGGCCTGGCTACCGACCGCTACAAAGAAGAATGGTGCCTTGATCAGTTTAGCTACAATCAACAATATAATTACATGAACGGCCATCCAAATGATTCCAATCGCAAATAAACCCAGGTTATTGAATACTTCCTGAAGATTCATTTTCATACCGATGGTCGCCACCAATACCCATATGAAGATCGATCCCCACTTACTGGCACCCACACCTTCCAATTTCCTGGCTTTAGTGAATGAAAGACCCAGACCGATGGTAGTCGCGATGACAACCATCCAGAAAAATGGAGAAACCAATGAGTTCAATCGCCACGCATCAAGGGTCTCCTTAAATTGACCCAGCCACGGTGAAATAATATCTGCACCCCAATGAGAAAAAGCAACTCCACCAAATGCCACTGCCATCATAATCATCAATGAATTGGTATCCGGTATCCGCTCTACACTCGCCCGATAATCCTCTACCTTTTTTTCCAGCTCAGTAATGGCACTGCTATCTGCCTTTAACCACTTATCCACCCGCTTAGTGATATTGGCACCATAAAGCAGGAATCCCATCCAGATATTGGCCACTACTACGTCCACTACGATCATGGTCCCAAATAAGTTGTCATCCACCTCAAAAATTTCTTTCATGGCTGTCTGATTGGCTCCTCCGCCTATCCAGCTCCCAGCTATGGTCGATAACCCTCTCCATAGATCGTCCGGCGAAGCTTCAATCACTCCGGGAAATACATAGGCCGACACCAATAAAGCAATAGGACCACCTATTACGATACCCAGCGTCGCAGAGAAAAACATGATCAATGCCTTTGGTCCCAGGTTTATCAACCCTTTTAGGTCTATACCCAGGCAGAACAAAATCAAAGCTGCCGGAAGCAGATATCTTGATGCAACGAAGTATAGATTGGATTCTTCTCCTGACATCAAGCCTAATGGCCAATGCAGTAACGCCGGAACGAAATAAGCAACAAGCAGAGCAGGTAAGTAGGTGTAAAACTTTTTCCAGAATGGATGATCAAGATGGGAAGTGTAAAATATCCCGGCCAGCACCATTATGAGTATTCCCAGTACAACAGCATCATTGGTAAATAAAGGATCTCCCGCTAAAGCAAATAAAGTCATGTTTATCGATTGTCAGCGAAAGTTAATAAAAAAAGTAACCCAGTGTGATTTTAAGTATAATAACAGTCAGATTAGGTTTAAGAGTTTAAGGGTTTAAGGGTTTAAGGGTTTAAGGGTTTAAGGGTTTAAGGGTTTAAGGGTTTAAGGGTTTAAGGG
>JABDLO010000445.1 GCA_013002995.1 Saprospiraceae bacterium
GCTATACATTTAATGCGGGGGATGTAATTACCGTTAAAGGCACCATTGACCAGTTCAATGGGCTCACTCAGATAGAGCCGGAAGAAATAGCCGTTGAATCAGTAGGGGGTGATCTTTTAGATCCTGAATTAGTAACAACTCTAAATGAAAGCACGGAATCATCATACATTAAGATGGACAACATGAGCTTTGTTGACCCATCACAATGGGCTGGCGATGGTTCAAGCTTTAATGTTGACATCATGGATGGAGATGGTAACATGTTTATTATGAGGATAGACAAT
Organism: Saprospiraceae bacterium; assembly: GCA_013002995.1. GTDB lineage: Bacteria > Bacteroidota > Bacteroidia > Chitinophagales > Saprospiraceae > JABDLO01. The sequence goes on from JABDLO010000445.1 coordinate 285, forward strand.
GATTCTGAATTATCAACAATGAGTGCTCCCGACGCCCCTTTTAATGTTGTAGGCATAGGTGGGCAATTTGACAGAAATGAACCTCTGGATGAAGGTTATCAGATATTTCCATTCTTTGCTGCTGACTTTACCGGTTCTTCTAGTCTCGATAATATAATTGATGAGAATGCTGTGATGATATACCCTAATCCATTCCGAGATCAATTAATTATTGAATCAGAAGATCCAATAATTTCCACAGAATTATTTAACATACAAGGTCAGCGTTTATTGAGATCATCGGAATCTACTACCCTTGATGTAAGTGAAATTGCTAATGGTGTTTACTTCATCAGAATTGAAACAAAGGATGGAGGATTAATGAAAAAAGTGATTAAAGAATGATAAATTATAAGGAGGTTCACTATTGAAGGTGGACCTCTTTTTCTTCTACATTAACAATCTTCACTGCGATATTATCTTGTAGGGTAGTAGCCAGCGAAATACCCACATAATCTACCTTTATTGGAAATGTTTTATGGGTCCGATCAACAAGAACGGCTACTTCAATTCTTAAAGGGGTAATTTCCATCAACGGTTTACAAGCATAGAATAAAGTCCTTCCTGTATTGGCAACATCATCAACAATGATGACGACCTTTTCGTTAAATTCTTCAACATCAATACTGGATTCAATGGGATGATTGGCCGGATCGGCTGGATTTAACTTAATCCTTCCAAGGTTTACATCTACCTTTTTGGTCCTTCTTCTTAACGCTGTCTTCAAGAGCTTCGCAAATTCATATCCGTTGTTATTTATACCTATCAGGAAAATTTCAGACTCTGTGTAATTATCCTCTAATATTTGGATTGCGAGACGCTTTACTTTCTGATTTATCTGTTGCTGGTCTAATAACTTCATGTCAATATATGGTTGAAGTGAAATATGTCATACTGAATGTTGATAATAATCCACACGTAAATTATTAATCTCTTTGTATTTTACGCCAACAAAGATAAAAGAATGTGATTTATGGGTATTCAACAGATCTTATTCATTCTGGTTTTATTGGGAGGATTTGGAATTGCCTTAAGGCAATACATGAAAATCAGAAGAAACATCCTCCTCGGGAAAGAAGAAAAAATAGAAGGACAGACCAGCAAGAGGTGGAAAAATGTACTTCTGATCGCATTTGGACAGAAGAAAATGTTCAAAAATTGGATTCCTGCCATTTTTCACCTATTCATATATGTCGCATTCTTATTTACTCAGGTTGAGTTGATTGAAATCATCATTGATGGAGTAGGGGGTGTCCATCGATTTTTTGCACCTATACTTGGTGGATTTTATACCTTCCTGGTAGGGTCTATCGAGGTATTATCATTCCTGGCACTTATTGCTACCATCATTTTCTTATGGAGAAGGAATGCATTGAAAATTCCTAGATTCGTTAAGTCTGAGATGAATGGATGGCCGAGATTAGATGCTAATCTTATTTTGATTGGAGAGATCATTCTTGTGACAGGAATATTCATGATGAATGGAGCTGATACAGTTCTGCAGGAGATTGACCCACAGCATTATCCTGATACTGGAAGGCTACCGGTAAGTGGGTTTTTAGGCCCGGCATTATTCGGTGGAATGAGTGAATCTTCTCTTGTAGTTGTTGAAAGGACTGGCTGGTGGATCCACTTTTTAACTGTGATTGGATTTTTGAACTATTTGCCATTTTCCAAGCACCTACACCTTCTTCTTGCGTTTCCCAACACTTATTACGCTAAGTTGAATTCCCGAGGTGAAATGGAGAATATGCCTGAAATCATGAATGAAGTAAAATCAATGATGGGGCTTACTGAAGAAGCAGAGATGCCACCGGAAGATGCAGAATTACCTGAATTTGGGGCTAAAGATATATTTGACCTGAGCTGGAAAAACATTCTTGATGCATATACTTGTACTGAATGTGGTCGATGTACAGCTGAGTGTCCAGCCAATCTAACCGGAAAGAAACTCTCACCAAGAAAAATCCTTATGGACATCAGAGACAGGGTTGACGAGGTAGGGAAAAAACTGGATAGCAAAGATGCTCAATACATTTCTGAGGATAAAAAAGAAGCTGGCGTCCTTAATGCATCTACATTTGACGATGGAAGATCATTATTTGATTATATCAGTAAGGAAGAAATAAGAGCTTGTACAACCTGCAATGCATGTGTGGAAGCTTGTCCTGTCATGATTAATCCTTTGGATCCCATTTTAAAATTAAGGCGATACGAGGTATTGACAGAGTCTACAGGTCCTCAAGACTGGATCCCCATGTTTACGAGCCTTGAAAACAGTGGTAGTGTGTGGCAAGTTGCTGAGGACAGAGAGTCATGGATGAGAGAAGCAATTAATAAATAAAGAGAATAGAGATGCAGATAAAAACAATGGCAGAATTGGCTGCTAATAATGAAAATCCCGAAGTATTATTTTGGGTTGGTTGTGCAGGTAGTTTTGATGCAAGGGCACAAAGGGTTACTGTGGCTTTTGCTAAAATTTTATCATCAGTAGGTGTAAACTTTGCCATCCTTGGCAATGAAGAAAGTTGTACAGGTGATCCTGCAAGAAGAGCTGGAAATGAGTTCGTTTTTCAGATGTCAGCCCTTCAAAACATTGAGACGCTCAACATGTATGGTGTTAAAAAAATAGTTACTGCATGTCCACATTGTTTTAATACCTTAAAAAATGAATACCCTGCATTAGGTGGGCAATATGATGTTGTCCATCATACACAATACCTGAATGAGTTGCTTAAGTCTGGTAAGCTCAAGATAGAAGGTGGAAATTTTAAAGGCAAAAAAATTACCTATCATGATTCATGTTATCTGGGACGTGTAAATGATGAGTACGAGGCTCCCAGGTCACTTTTAAACCAATTAGATTCTGATCTTGTTGAATTGAAAAGAAATAAAACCAAGGGTTTATGTTGTGGAGCAGGAGGTGCTCAGATGTTTAAGGAGGATGAACCAGGGGATAAAAGGATAAACGAAGAAAGAGCGGTAGAAGTACTGAAATCAGGTGCTGAAATTGTAGCCGCCAATTGCCCATTCTGTATAACAATGTTAAGTGATGGTATGAAGGCAGCTGAAAAACAAGATGATGTAATGGTTTATGATATTTCTGAATTAATTGTGGAGAGTAATTCGTTGTAATTATGATTAAAGACTTAATAGCTCTGGACAACAGTAGCAGGGTATGGATTTATGCCTCTGACAAAGAATTCTCTTATGATGAATTAGATTCTGCCAGACCTGAAATACATGATTTTCTTGAAAAGTGGACATCCCACAATAGAAATTTGATTTCTTATGGTAATATATTTCATAAAAGATTCCTGGCCTTATTTGTAGATGAAAGTATTGCAGGTGCAAGTGGATGTTCCATTGATAAATCTGTCCATTTTATTGAATATTTAGGCTCTCGTTACTCAAAAGACTTTTTTAACAGAATGAACTTATTCTTCATGGTTGATGATGAAGTCATCCAGAGCCATATGAATGATTTACCTGAAATGATTTCCACAGGAAAAATAGATGGTGATACTTTGTTTTTTGACAACCTTGTCAAGGATAAAAGTCAATTTCTTAAATCCTGGATAAAGCCAGTAAAAGAGAGCTGGTTGAAGAGATTTCTGATATAAAAAGTGGATTGGTCGATTTAAAAAGGAACTTAAGAGGAGTCATTTTACATTTTTGATATAAATTGCTGTAATTGCAGCATCAACGTATTGAAAATGTTTGGAAAGGTTAAGAAAATATTAGGTATAGAGGGAGTGAAAATTGAAATTGTCACAGATGAAGTACTCCATCTACCATCAGAAGTTAAGGAGGGCGTCATCAAGTTAACAACTAAAACTCCATCTACCATTGAATCAATTCACATCAGATTAGTGGAAAAATATTCAAGAGGTCGAGCTGAAGATAAATTGATCGATGAATACGTCTTGGGAGATACGATTCTGGACGAAGTGCTCACCATAGCATCAGATGAGATTATTGAAGTCCCGTTTATTTTAGAATTTGTAAATGCAAGATCGGAGATGGACCAAATGGCCGCATCTAACATACTTTTGAGAGGTCCGGTCAAGATAGCCAAATGGATAAAGAAAGTATCATCTATGTATAGATTAGAAGCTAATGCTCATGTCCAGGGAACTAAACTCCAGCCACACGCTGAAGTATTATTGAAACCTAAGAAGTAAGGTGATTATTGTACTTCACTTTTTTCCTTATTGGCTTCTATCATTTTCATGATTTCTTCGTCTGATTTTCCGATGTTCTCATACAGGAAGGTCACATCATCTGTAAGCTCGTGTCTAGGGTACTTGTCAATAAATTGCTTGTATGTATTCTTAGCTAGTTCAATATCATTAAATTCATTCTCCAGCAAGAATCCTTTAAGGAAAAGAACCGTAGGAGCTTTTTCATATTCCGGGTATTTGTTAATGATCCAATCATACAGTGATAACGCTTTAGGAAATGTTCTCAGAGTTCGGGCAATTTCAGCCGCCCTATATAAGAAATCAGGACTAGCCACACTATTGGGATTGGCCAAGGCATATGCTTCACATGCATCTACATAATATTGAGAGTTGGCCTTATTTACTCCTGTTTCATCAGCATTCTCGAATATCTTTTCACCAATCTCAAGGATATACTTGTCAATATCCTGAATTTCTGTACTGAGGTTATTCTTTGCTTCTTGAGCCTTAGGGTGATTCTTGAACCTGATGGCAAAAGAGTGGAAAAGAGTATTAGCAGCAGCTTCCTTATTAGAAGCTTTCAACATCTCCGCCAATTCATATATTCTGTCCGGTGTTTCTTTATTGCCCTCATAATCTCTTATAAGGTTAATGAGAAAAGTGCTCTTGGCAGAAGTGACATTGTTTTCATTCGCAATTTCGAGGCCTTTGTCGATCAATTTCTTTCTATCAACCATATTAGTATTGGTTCCGATTGCCTGTATAGCAGAAGCACAGAATAACCTGGCATTCTGTTCATTAGGTTCTGCCTTATACTGAGTGTATACCTTCTGGACTTTTTCATCTGAAAAACTGACTGAATCTTCTTTTGCATTGCAGGCAAGGAAGACTACCATGCACAATAGATAACTTAACTTCTTCATAATTATTCCGAATGATTTTATGCTGCAAAAATAGTGGACTATTTGGATTTAATCCTAAAATTTGAAAAAGATCATCACCGAATGAACAATACATAGAGGATTCAAGTTAGGACGATCATGAGCAAAGCAATCTTTTGGTTTAGAAGAGATCTACGACTTGATGATAATGCAGGTTTACATCATGCACTTACATCGGGCCATGAAATTATTCCTGTTTTTATTTTTGATAAAGAAATATTGGATAAACTGGAAGATCAGGATGATGCCAGGGTGACCTTTATCCACAGAGAGGTATCTAAACTTAAATCCACTCTCAATGAATTAGGCAGTGACCTAAAAGTATATTATGGCTCTCCAGAGGACGTTTACCAGGAAATTTATAAAGAATTCCAATTTAAAGCAATCTTCACAAACCGGGATTATGAACCATATGCTCTCGATCGGGACAATAAGATTAGGTCATTATGTAAAGAATGGAATTGCGAGTGGAACGACTATAAAGACCATGTAATATTCGATGATGGCGAAGTATTGAAAGATGATGGTGATCCTTATGTCGTCTTTACTCCATACAGCAGAAAATGGAAAGAAAGGATGCAGAAGGATATCGATTATGCATTTCACTATTACAACTGTAAAGATCATTATGATGCTTTCTGCAAGTTGGTTCCTTCAGATATTATTCACTTAAATGAAATGGGATTCAATTTATCAGGAATGGAATACCCTTCGAGAGAAATAAACCGTGGGCTTATTAAATCATATGATAAAACCAGAAATTATCCTGCAATAGATGGCACCTCCAGATTAGGTATCCATTTTAGGTTCGGAACAATCAGTATTCGAGAAAAAGCCAGAAATGCTAAAAAGCTGAACGATACTTTTCTGAATGAATTAATTTGGAGGGACTTCTACAGTATGATATTGCAACATTATCCCAGAGTTGAGAAAGAAGCTTTCAGGTCTAAATATGATCGGATTGAATGGCGTAATAATGAGAATGAATATTATGCATGGTGTCAAGGTAAAACCGGTTATCCCCTAGTTGATGCCGGAATGCGAGAATTAAATGCCACAGGCTATATGCATAATCGAGTAAGAATGGTTGCTGCCAGCTTTCTTACTAAACACCTATTGATAGATTGGAGGTGGGGAGAAGCATATTTTGCAAGGAAATTACTTGACTTTGATCTTGCAAGTAATAATGGTGGATGGCAATGGGCCGCCGGATCAGGGACGGATGCTGCTCCATACTTCAGGATTTTTAACCCAGAATCACAACAGAAAAAATTCGATAAAGAATTTAAGTACATCAAAGAATATGTTGATGAATTCGGCACAGAAGATTATCCTGAGCCTATAGTCGATCACAAAGAGGCTCGACAACGGTGTCTTGAAACTTATAAAAGAGCATTGAACTAGTCTTGTTTTTCTGTTGGAGGATTGGCTCTGATAAAAGATACAATCTGATCCACTGAATCATGGACATATAGTAGTTTCCCATATTCCTTATTTCTTGAAAGCCTTTGAAGAAGAGGATAGATTCCTGTTTTTTTCATGTAATGTTCCATTCCAAGAAATACCATTGGACTGAAGTAGGAGAATGTTCCATAGTGATTCTGAGCTGCATCCATGAATATTTCCTGGTGAGTACCTGCACTTCCAGGGGCAAATACGATCCCATGTATTGAAATCGCTAATAGAATGTCTTCTCTTATGCTATTGGAAAAGTATTTAGCTATATGAGTGGCAAAAAGATTACTGGGCTCATGTCCATAGAACCAGGTGGGAATAGCAAGGTTTTCTGCTCCATTTTGATATTTCATAAGTACATCATGAGCGTCATCAAAGTATTTCTCGTCTGTATAATGCAACGATCCATGGAGTATATAAAGGGCATCTTCAAGGTCAGCTTCAGAGTATGCTGCCATATAAGCACCTATATTGGCGGCTTCCATAATTCCCGGACCTCCACCTGATGCAATAAAATATCCGCTCTGGGTAAGATGAAACGCAATTCTGGCGATTTTTTTATAGTAAATATTGTCTCGTTTGGTACTGTGTCCGCCCATTATGCCTATACATTTCTTTTTATATCCTCCATTATCATCAGGCTCTAGAAGATCTCTCATTGCATCATCTATGCTATGGTCATGGATACGCTGATATAGATGTTCATGGATACTGCCATTGTAGCGATGCTCCTTGAAGTGATAATAGATTTCTTCATCAATTGTAGCATAAACTGTAGAAGGGTTGGCAGGTGCATATAGTTCTTGCCATTTATAAAGATGGGCTCGATAGACTTGATAGGGTAGGCCATTTACATTTGGAAATATTAAATTCCCTGAATCATTGATCATATTGATGGCCTGCTGGGGAAGTTTACATCCAAGAAAAACACATTCAGTAAAATTCAGGCTTTCCCATCGAATCGATGCTCTTGTAAAATCTATTTTTTGGAAACAACAATGATCGAATTGATAACCATTTTCCAAAAATTCACCGAAACTTTCAATCTCTTTTATGTACTTCATTGCCTTATATCTCTATATTAATTTGTTGTTCATTCCACCATTCAAATCTCATTAAAATTTGGCAAGTAATTTGCACTTTATGTCACTGAACTCAATCTTTATTAGTTCTGTGAACATTGAACTGGTGTCCGTACTTATGTGCGGACACTTTTATATTTAAGCTTTTCCTGTACTTTTTCTATTAACCAAGATTGTGACGCAACATCAGAATTTTCTTTAATTTGTTGTTCCAACACATTCAATTTATTGGCATCGTAAGAATCGAGTCTTGATAACTTAGATAGAAAATTAATGTAATTCAAGAAGATCTTTTTTCTGTTTTTAGAAAGGGTCTTTTCGCGACTAATGAAAACTTTAAAACTATTGATCATAGAGTCAAGCACATCAAACTCCTGTAACTCATAGTAAGACGCCAGTAACATGGTCTTAGAATTTATATTGTACCATACATCTTCATAATCTACCTTCTGAAGCTCCTCTATAACCCTGTCATATTCATCTTTATAAAAGTATAACCTCGCGAGACTAAAACGGAGTGCGTTTTCTCGATATTTAGGTTCTAGTCTTTCAGCAAATTCATAAATAAAGTTTTCCACCCATTCATATTTCCCTAATCTCAACCCAATTACTGCTATATTCCTATAAGAAGTAGGAGTAAGAATTCCATCTGTTAAGAAACCTTCTGTATCTAATGCCTCCTGATACAAATCAAATACTTCTGATAAGAATTCTTTATCCCCTTTATTCATCCGATCAATTGCATATGTTATGGAAGCATCATATACATATTTGATATCTTTTAAAGGAAAGAGGTCTTTATGTTTTTCAGTTAATATTCTTAATTCTTTATAGGCCCCTACATTTGAAGGATTAATTAATATTTCAGTTATCTTTTGATAAATATCTATTACAGGATGATTTTTTCTGTCTTCATCAGTAATTAAACTGAAGATGGTTTCAAAGTTCTCGATTTCAATATCAAGCTTTGCAATTTTTTTCCAACTTTGAAGAGTAGCATAAGATTTAAGTTTCTCGATGACATAAAATCGATCTAGATGTTCGTTGATGCTAACTATATTAAGATCTCTTTTAATATCTGATCGTCTGCTCTTCTTTTCAAATTCTGATTTCATTTCAAAGAGTAGTTTCTCTTCTTTAAACTGATCATAAAAATACTCTGCTGACCTATCCAATCTGTATTTTGAATGCCTATCTACCTGAGATTTAATTGAATTGTAAAGTGGTTCAACCTTTTGATCAATTATCCCTTCAAATTGAAAAAGAATTTGTTTCTCTGGTTTGCTTTTGAAATTTTCGAATCCTAGAAATGATTGTATGGTTTTTAATAAATCTGAGTTAAGTTTTCTAAATTTCAAATCATCATAAGCAATATCTGGATGAATAGCTTTCCATAACTCAATTTCATTTGGTATTGGTGATCCATTTTTTACAGATTTGATAATAATTGAGCCCAGTATTGTGATTGAATCATTAGAATTGTGATAAGGAGAATAGATAAACTTTTCCAATCGATTTAGCATCTTCCTTGACATGCTTTTCAATGTCAATACCGGTTTACGATCTTTCATAAGTTATTAAATTATATTCACAATTGGATTCATTTCTTTTATAATCAAATAAAAATACATTATAAAATATCAAATATGATCTTCTTTGATAAGAAATATTTAATATAAGATTTTTACAAATATTTTCATTTTTATTAGTAGGATTTTGTTTCTTTGTAGATATAACCAATACTACATGAACAGACTTTCGCTTATTTCTACCTTTGGTAGGGTAGTCTCCCTGCTTGTCGGAGTACTTTTCGGAAGTATTGTTTATGCCCAAACTAATCCTTCTTCATTAGATTTCAACCTAAAACAAGGCTCAACAGCTACTTTTACAATTGAATCTACTTCTACACCATATCCTGTAATTGATTTAGATTTTGATTGGGGTTATTTATCACAGCCGACGGAAAGCGATAATGGTGAGTATGAAATCATGTACACTGCTCCAACAGGATATGTGGGAAGTTTTAACTTCCTTATAGAATATACTGGAACTCAGTTTTTCCCTTTTCTTACCTCTTACACACGGTATACTCAAATCAATGTTAATGTTTCAACATCCTTGATTGAAACAAAAGATGACATTGTACTCTATGAAGGACAAGATTATATTGATATTCAACCTTCATTAAATGATCTATATAGCGACGGTCCTTTAAATATAGAGCACATTGCTTATACACAACAAGGATCGGCATCTATACAAGATGATATGACAGTCAGATATACTCCACCAGCTGATTTTGCTGGAAGAGATATCATTAATTATATTGTTAAAGATGAATTTGGCAATAAAGGGAATGGTGTCATTTATATAGTAAGCGAAAGTCAAAATACCCTATCTGATACCATTTACCTTATTGTCTCTTCTGAAAACGACCAATACCTATTCCTACCAAAAAGAGAAATGTCTCTGGTTTCACATACCGGAGGAAATGGGAACATTACTCTATTCAATGAAATGGCGGCTATTTTCAGTCCCATTCCCGGACGAAGTGGTAAAGATGAAGTTGTTTATTCTGATGGTAATGGTTACAATAGAACAATGATCATTAGAATCATTGATAATGCGCCTGATGCAGATGTGGTCAAAGATGATAACGTGTTTACATCTGTAGGAAACTCGATCACTTTTAATGTTTCTGAAAATGATTTGATCAGTGGAGGCTCAATTGTATATTCATCTCCTGAATTAATAGACCTCGGTGACGGAACCTTCCAGTATGACCCTCCTTCTGGATTTGTTGGATTTAAAGACTTTGTATATAGGGTAAATACCGGTTCCCAGATACTAACAGGAAACATCCAGGTGAAAATTGATAATTATTTTCCCAAGGTTATTAATTATGAATTTGATGCTTATTCAGGAAAGCCATTAGTATTAAACTATGATGTTCCTATCGATGGTTATTCATTTAATATTTTAAGTTCTCCAGCCTATGGTGATTTAGAATATTTTAATGCTCAAGCTTCAGTTAATCTAGAATGTGGAAACGTTGACATAGCTTCAGTCATTTACACCCCAATCGAATCATTCCAGGGGCAGGATGAATTTGATCTTCAATATTGTGTTCAGGGAGGACAATGCAAAGTTGTCAAGGTAAAAGTAAATGTTAATTTACCTGAAGGAGGTGATTGTGTATGTGTCGAAAATTGTGTGTGGCCTGGGGATACAGATGCCAATGGGATAGTCGATTTTTCTGATATGCTTGCAATAGGTTATTATATGGGTGAAACAGGACCTACTCGTGAGGAAATCAGCACAGCTTGGAGCAATCAAGCATCAGATGAATGGTTTATATCTCAAGTTTCAGGAACAAATCTAAAACATGTTGATAGCAATGGCGATGGCATGGTAACTGATGCAGATACTGCTTCAGTTATTAAAAACTTTGGTGCCTATCACAGTTTCATTCCTTCAACAATACAGGTTCTTAAAAAGTCTCCTATAATACTTATACCTAGAACCACTGAAGTGGATTCAGGTGATGTTATGGTCATTGATATTGCTCTTGGCAATGACGCCTCACCTGTTCTTGATATTCATGGGCTTACATTTCAGATGAGAATTCCACCAGGCTTGATTGATTCAGCTTCTTTGGATGTCAGTTTTCATGATGACAGTTGGTTATCTGATGGATTTGGAATCATGCAAGATTTCATTCAACCTACCGAAGGTGTAATTAATTCAGTATTAACAAGAACAGATGGATTGCCCAAGTCTGGAGATGGCATTATAGGCACTACCACTTTCATTGTTGAAGATGAGGTAAATGGATTTAGGTTGAAAGAAGGAGATACAAAACTTCCTTTTGATATAGATATCACAGATATATTAGCTTATGATTCTTATGGACAAGCTTATACGCTTCCTTTAACATCAGCTCAGGTCTATTTAAATATTCAAGAAGAAGAAGAACCTGAAGTCAAACTATCAGAAAGGTCGCTTAATGATAAGCTGTTTGTTTTCCCTAATCCTGCTAAAGATGCGTTACAAGTTCACTTAAATGGCAAGGAGTACATTCATTATATCAGAATATATGATATGATGGGTAGAAAGGTCCTGGATCAGAATAATCTCCGTGAAGAGCACAGGCAAGTAGATGTTTCTGGATTAATGGAAGGACTATATATCCTGGAAGTAAGTGACGGCAAGGATATTACCACTCAGAAGATTAAGATAGCCCATTAATTTTCACCTCTTTCCTCAATTGAAATTCAATTCAAAGTGAGTGTTGCCATCATAGAGCATCATTCCAAAGTCTATCCTATTACCCATTGTAGAATAAAAGTATTTTTTCAAGTCATAAAAGGGAATTATAAATAGTATATCTCCGCTATGTATCCCCTCAGCCTCTGGTTGAGGGGATACATAGGGGTAGAAAACCAGTGAGAACTTTAATGTCATTACCTACTTAAAAAAATACAAATTATCCCGGTAATCATCATCCAAAATACTTCCTAAGTATTCTCATGACGGACCCTTTATAGGATGTTCCGAATAAGTTTAAATGGACCAGCAGATAATACAGTTGAAAGAGATCAATTCTATTCTCCCATCCAGGTGCGAGTGGGTATGTGTCATTATAAGAGTTATAAAATTTATCATCAAATCCTCCGAATAACCGCGACATTGCAATGTCTAACTCCCTATGAGCGTATGCTACAGCCGGATCAATGATCATAGCCTTTCCATTTCCAACACACAAATAATTACCTCCCCATAGGTCTCCGTGAACGAGACATGGTTTTTCTTCAGGAATGATTTCATTTAATACTCTTTCCATACGGTCTAAAGAAGGAATCTCAGATTTGATCAAATAACCTCTGTCTCGTGCCATCTGAAGCTGAGGTTGAAATCTTGATTGTGCCATAAACTCTGAAATAGAGTCAGCATAATCGTTCTTTTGAGTTAGACTACCTATGTAGTTTCCTGACTCTAATCCATAATGCTCAGATTCGTATTGATGCATCTCTGCTAATCGCTGGCCCAAATCTAATCCACAATCACTTCCTTTGTGGACAGCTTTAAGGTATTCCATAATTAATAAGGCATGATCTCCATCGTTAATGATCGAATGGGCCTGGGGTGCAAATCCGGGTACGGCTTTATTAATTAGGTCCAGGCCCACTAGCTCCTTATCAAACATATCGGATGCATATGAACCACAATGGTATTTTATAAAAAATTCCTGATCACCAGAAGTGACCAGGAATGCTTCATTTATATCTCCACCGGGAACAGGAGTAAGATCAAAAGGCTCACGAATTATATCTGCGAGCAAATTTCTGATCATAGTCGACTATTGTTCACAATCGTTAAAAGATCATCTCTATAGTTTTTACCTATAGGAATATGCTTTGCTTGTCCCTTTTCAGTTACTTCCACCATATTACCCACAATAGCTTTAATCTTCTGAAGATTAACAATATAGGATCGATGTATCCTCATGAATATTTCTGAAGGCAATTTTGCCTCAAGGGATTTCATGGTCTGTAAGGTAATGATTCTGGAGGTGTCTTGTCTGATGATCACATAATCTTTCAATCCTTCGATGTATATGATATCATTGTAATTACATTTTATCAGTTTCTTATCTGCCTTGACGAAAAAGTACTCTTTATCTTCACTTCCATCTGATTGTGAATCACCTTTTTTTGCCTCAATGGTCTTCGTGGCTTTGTTTACTGCCTTCATAAACCTCTCTAGAGAGATAGGCTTTAGCAGATAATCCACTGCATCTAATTCAAAGCCCTCCACTGCATAATCTGGATAAGCAGTTGTAAAAATAACAACTGGAGGATTTGATAAGGATTTCAAAAACTCTATTCCTGTTAATTGAGGCATCTGAATATCAAGAAACATTAAATCAATATCACCATCTTTTAACGCTTCATTTGCTTCAAATGCATTTTCACATTTTTTCACCAGAGTAATATCCGGCATCTTTGAAATATAGGTTTCTAACACATCTTGTGCTAGCGGTTCATCGTCAACAATAATTGCTTTGATCATAGTATGATTTATTAATCTAGTTTAAGTTTCAAATTTACATGATAGGTGTTAGGATTACTCCTTATGTTAAGGTCATAACTATCCGGGTATAATAAAGCGAGCCTTCTACGCACATTCACAAGGCCGATTCCTCCACTTTTTTTTCCTGATGGAGAAGGAAGAGTAGGGGCCTTACTATTTTCTATATCTACCTCCACAGATTCATCCATAACTTTCAGCTTAATATCAACAAATCCATCTTTTAATTGACTATTTAACCCATGTTTAAAGCTATTTTCTAGAAATGGTATAAACATCAATGGAGCAATTTTTTGATTTTCAATTTCTCCTTCCATATGGAATCTAATGTCAAATTTCTTAGCTTGACGAAGTTTCTCTAACTCTAAATAATTCTTTATATAATTCACCTCTTTGCTCAATGGAACTCTGCGTTCATTACATTCATAGAGCATGTACCTCATCATTTCAGATAATTTCAATACGATCTCTGGAGCATCATCAGACTTCTTCAAAGTAAGAGCGTATAAGTTATTCAGTGTGTTGAATAAGAAATGAGGATTAATCTGGGACTTAAGAAATCTCAATTCTGATTGCAGTGTTTTATTCTGTAATTCACTGGTTTTACGTTGACCTTTCAACCATTCATTCATAATGTAATAAATAGTAGAGCCTATGCCCATGAAGAAGAATGATAGGAAGAAAAATATCTGATTCTCAAGGATATAATTCTTCTGATCAGGGTAACTGTAGTAAATGAAGTAAAGAATAAAAGATTTTATGGGAGTCAGTACGGCAGCAGCAGCTGCGATCGAAATAATATGCCAGAACAAGCTCTTATTAGCAATATACTGGGGAAATAAATAGAAATAATTGATATAAGTTATTAATGCAAAAAAACTAACAGTAATAAACTCATGTACCAGGGTATAAGTTATACTGATCTCTTTTGGTTTGACAGATACCAATATAATGAACAAGATCACCCAAAAGATAATATGATAGAACAGGTCACTCCTGAAAAATGGAGATATCCGGTCTGAAATCTGGTTTTTATATGTAGTTATGACTGAAATCGCTCAGCTGATTTATACTCAATACCAAATTAACGTATTTAAATCATATGAATGGTTCCAATTGGATGACTTTCTTAGACCAATACGTCATTATAGATGACTAAGGTTTCTTTTTACTCCAAAATGGAAATTTCGATAAGTTTTATGAAACTCCTCTATTGAAAAGAGTAATATACCAATCGTTAATTTATAAATAATGGTTTACTTTTGCCGTCGTTTTTAAGAAAGAGAAAAATGCCAAAAGTATATCTTACCAGGATAGAAAAATTTAATGCAGCCCATAGATTATGGGTTGATGATTGGTCTGAAGAAAAAAACTTTGAGCAATTCGGTAAATGTGCGAATAAGAACTGGCATGGCCATAATTACACCCTGGAAGTTACAGTTTCTGGTTCTCCTGACCCTGTGACAGGTTTCATTGTTGACGTAAAAAAACTCAGTAAAATCATTCATAAAGAGGTAGTTGATCACCTTGACCACAGAAATCTCAATCTCGATGTTCCCTTCACACGTGATGTAATGCCCACCACAGAAAATATGGCCATCATTATATGGAGGCGATTGCAAGATAAATTGGAAGGTTGCCAACTTCATAAAATCAAACTTGAGGAAACAGATAAGATTTACGCTGAATACTACGGAGAATAAATGGTACGTCAGCAAGCTATTAATTCCAAATTTTTATAACTTTCCGTCAAGCCGATATGAACTTTAAAATATATGATCAGGTTGTATACCTTGATCAGAAATGGACTTTATAATGAACTATCAGAAATCAGAAAAATATAATAACGAGCTTACCGATGAATTAGTCGATAATTTTCAATCAATCATTAAGGGAATTGGAGAGAATGAAAATCGAGAAGGCTTAATTAAAACCCCTGAAAGAGCCGCAAAAGCCATACAATTCCTGACCCACGGGTATGGGTTGGATGCTGAACAAATATTACGTTCTGCTCTATTTAAGGAAGATTACAATGAAATGGTCATTGTCAAGGACATTGAACTTTATTCATTGTGTGAGCATCACATGTTGCCATTCTTTGGAAAGGCACATATTGCTTATATCCCTAATGGGTATATTGTGGGACTGAGTAAAATCCCCAGGATTGTAGATGTCTTTGCACGAAGGTTACAAGTACAGGAAAGGTTAACAGAAGAAATCTTGAATTGTATACAGAATACATTAAAACCACAGGGAGCAGCTGTTGTAATAGAAGCAGCACATATGTGTATGATGATGAGGGGAGTTCAAAAACAAAATTCAGTTACTACTACTTCTGCATTTACTGGAACTTTTAGAAATGCAGAGACCAGGACAGAATTTTTAAATTTAATACAAGCTAATCTTAAGTAAATGAGCAGAGCATTTGTATTCGCAGGACAAGGAGCACAGTACCCCGGAATGGGGAAAGAGTTATACGACCAACACGAAATTGTAAAAGATCTTTTTCATCAAGCCAACGATATCCTAGGATTTGATATCGTAAAGATCAAGTTTGAAGGGAGTGAAGAAGATTTAAAAGAGACTTCCGTTACTCAACCAGCTCTTTTCATTCATGCATATGCCGGAGTAAAGTGTGATGGAGAGGCAGGGAGACCTGATGCAGTTGCAGGACATTCACTAGGTGAATTTTCAGCATTGGCTGCAGCTGGAGTATTGAGTTTTGAAGATGGACTGGAACTCGTCAAGACCAGGGCCAATGCCATGCAGCAAGCCTGTGATTCATCGCCCGGAGCTATGGCTGCCATATTAGGACTGGACGATGAGGTTGTTGTATCTACTTGTCAAGAAATAGAGGGAATCGTAGTTCCTGCCAATTACAACTGCCCGGGACAATTGGTAATATCAGGTGAGAAAGTTGCTGTAGAGAAGGCAAGTGATGTTTTAATGCAAAAAGGTGCAAGACGTGCCCTGATTCTTCCTGTAGGTGGTGCCTTTCATTCACCTCTGATGTCCTCTGCAGAGTCTGTATTGGCAGATAAAATTCAGGTATTAGAGTTTAAAAAACCAATTTGCCCTGTATATCAGAATGTTACAGGTAAGCCAGAAACTGATCCTGAAGTAATAAAATCAAATCTCATCGCACAATTAACAGGCCCGGTAAAATGGACTCAAACTGTTCAAAATATGATGACTGATGGGATTTCAGAGTTTAAAGAGTATGGAGGAAATGGTAAAGTCCTATCGGGGTTAATTAGAAAAGTAAACCGTGACGCAATTATAATCAGACATTAGGATGAAAGCTAAAACCGGAGATGTACTACTAGCAGAGCCTTTCATGCTTGATCCTCATTTCAAGAGAGGGGTAGTTTTATTATGTGACCATACTGAAGAAGAAGGCAGTGTTGGTTTTATTTTGAATAAACCCATTAGTTCAAAAGTCAATGAATTGATCAATGACTTTCCTGATTTTGATGCCCATATTTATTACGGAGGGCCGGTTGCAACTGACACGATTCATTACATACATAACGTAGGTGATCTTCTGGAAGAGAGTACTGAAATAATATCTGGTGTATACTGGGGAGGGAATTTTGAAAAATTAAAGTTTTTAATTTCTTCTGAATTAATACTTCCTGAGAACATTAGATTTTATGTTGGTTACTCGGGATGGTCCGCTGGTCAATTAGAAGAAGAATTAAAAACCGGATCATGGGTGATTTCCGATATGCATCCCAATTATGCCTTTAAAACCAAAGCCAAATCGCTATGGAAAAAAGTTATGAAAAATAAAGGCAAAACCTACACAGTTATTGCTCAAATGCCTGATTCATTCATCCTGAATTGATGATAGTACTTACCGACATTCAATTAAAATATGGAGATCGACATCTTTTCAATGGGATAACGTTGACCATTAAGGAAAAAGATCGGATAGGTCTGGTTGGTAGAAATGGAGCCGGTAAAACTACATTACTAAAAATACTAGCGGGTTATATTTCTCCTGATTCGGGTAAAATCGACTACCCAGGATCAACAAGCATCGGTTATTTAAAACAAGAGATCGACTTTCTCAAGTCTCGTTCCATCATGGAAGAAACCATGGAATGTTTTAATGAGATCAATACACTGAAAAAGGAAGTAGAGCAAATTACTCATAAACTGACGGAAAGAGAAGATTATGAGAGCAATGAGTATATGGATCTTATTGAAAAGCTTACCATTCACAATGAAAGGCTCACCTATCTCGATGAAGGAAATATAGAAGGCAAAACTGAGAAAGTCTTGTTAGGCTTAGGTTTCAAAAGTGATCAGTTGAATGATGACATTAAAACCTTAAGTGGAGGATGGAAGATGAGAATTGAATTGGCTAAACTACTTTTAACACAGCCCGATCTATTGCTCCTCGATGAGCCCACCAATCACCTTGATATTGAATCTATTATTTGGCTTGAAAACTATCTGATTTCTTATCCGGGAATTATTGTCATCATATCACATGACGTTCAATTCTTAAACAATACAGTCAATCGGGTAGTAGAGATCGAATTGGGGAAGGTCTTGGATATAAAGGGCAACTACTCCAAATTCAGAGAGGAGAAGGAAAAACAAAAAGCCATCATTGAAGCGGCATACGTCAATCAACGAAAAGAGATAGCTCAGAAAGAACGTACAATAACCCGTTTTATGGCTAAAGCTACCAAGACTAAGATGGCTCAATCCATGCAAAAACAATTAGACAAGGTAGAAAGAATTGAAATACAGCAAGAAGATACCACAGCAATGAAGTTGAGGTTTGCTGAGGTTCCAAGGTCTTCCAGGGTGATGATTGAAGCCAAAGGCATTTCCAAGTCATATGGAGACAATACTGTATTCTCGGATATCAATCTTAAAATTGAGAGAGGAGATAAAATGGCCTTTATAGGACAAAATGGTCAAGGTAAAACTACCCTTGCAAAAATTATAAAAGGTGCTCTCGATATCACTGATGGTGCATTAGAATACGGTCAGAATTTATACTACTCATACTATGCCCAAAATCAAACCGACCTCCTTGATCCAAGAAGAACAGTTTTAGAAATAGCAGAGGATGCTGCACCTCCTGAATTAAGAACAAAGGTTAGGTCCATTCTAGGCGCATTTCTATTTTCTGGTGAAGATGCGGAAAAGAAGGTATCGGTGCTTTCTGGTGGAGAAAAATCGAGACTGGCCCTGGCATGCATGATCATGCATCCATGTAACCTAATGATCCTTGATGAACCTACCAATCATCTAGATATAGTTGCTAAGGAGATCCTTCGAGAGGCCCTAATTAAATATTCAGGGACTTTAATTGTTGTCTCTCACGACAGGGACTTCCTGAAAGGGCTTACAGAACAAGTATTGGAATTTAAGGATGGACAGGTCATTACTTATTTAGGTGATATCGAATACTACCTCGAAAAGAGGGAACTATCCAATATGAGAGAAGTTGAGTTAAGAACTCAGGATAGTACTTCTTCAGACAAGAAAACTGTAATTGACAATCGGTCTGAGATCAAAGGGCTTCAAAGGAAAATCAAGTATTGCGAACGCGATATTGAAACCACAGAAAAAAAGATACAGGAATTGATGGGATTCCTCTCAGAAAGTCCGGATTACGATTCACAGGAATACATTCAGAAGAGTAAAGAATACAAGAGTTTACAGGATCAACTGGAGGGTAAGATGAATGAATGGGAACAGCTCTCTATGGCATTGGATGGTTTAGATCAAGGATGACCATTTTCTTAATTGGTTAAGTACAGCTTTCATGTCCTTTGGGAGTGGGCTTATAAATTCCTTGGACTCACCAGATATTTTATCTTTAAATTTCAATTTTTCTGCATGTAGAGCATGTCTTGAAATCAAAGGACGAGGATCTCTCTCTTTGGAATAATTGTACTTACTCTGTTTTATTTCATATGCATAGAGCTTACTCTTATTCCCATACTTTGAATCAACAGCCAGTGGGTGTCCAATGTAAGATAGATGGACCCTTATCTGGTGTTGCCTTCCTGTAAGAATAGAAACTTCTAGTAAAGCATTATTTTTAAAACGTTCAACAACATTATATCTCGTTATTGCTTCTTTTCCTTTATTAGAAACAACCATCTTATTCTTTTGAGTAAGAGAAGAAGCAACATTAGTGATGATCTCATCAGAATCATTGACTGGATTTCCTTGAACGATGGCCAGGTATTTTTTTGCAACTTTACGAGACTCGAATTGCTCAGAAAGATATTTATGAGCTTCTTCATGCTTGGCATATACCATAGTTCCACTGGTCTCTTTGTCCAGGCGATGGACTGAAAATATAGGATCTCTATATTGCTTTAACAAAGTAAAGATGTTGATTTTATCATCATGATAACGATCAGGTATTGAAAGAATTCCTGCTTTTTTATTGATAACAATATAATCATCATTTTCATAGATGATTTCGAATGGTCGTTGTTTCATATCTCTATATCTACAAATCTCTTCTTTCCTTTTATATAATATTGAAAGACAATAGACTTATTTAAAATTCCTGCTTTAGAAGGAGGTCCAATGCTGCATTTTTTAATCAATTTGTTATAGAGGGTTCTTTTGGTGATTAACCTTCTCAAAGAAATTAATATTGCTCCATGTGCTTTGACAACAGACCACATATTGCGAGGCATTCCCTTTGACAAAAATAATACTCCTGCCATAAGATCAAGTATCCATCTTAGAGGCAGTAACCATAAAAGCTTTCCCACCGATTCATTTTTAATTAAGGTAGAAAGGTTGTTTTTAAAGTTTAGGTATGTCTTGCGAGGGTTATCATATGATAAAGTACCGCCTCCAAGGTGATAGACCGTGCTTTCATCTACATACCTGATTTTATAACCGGCCTTATCCATTCGCCAGCATAAATCAATCTCTTCCTGGTGAGCAAAATATTCAGCATCAAAGCCCCCCAGATCTTTAAAAAGTTGGGTTCTCACCAGCATTGCTGCTCCAGATGCCCAGAAGATCTCTTCTGAAACATACTTTTCATTCCGTCTTTCCAGCTCTGTAAATATCCGCCCACGACAGAAAGGATATCCAAGAAAGTCCATCCATCCTCCGGCTGCACCTGCATATTCATACATCTCCTTATTCTCAAGGGACAAGATACATGGCTGGACAGCGGCAACTCCTTCCTGATTGATCGCACTTAATAAAGGCTCTATACTTCCTGAAGTCATCTGGACATCGGAATTCAGAATCAATGTATATTCAGAATCTACATCAAGCATACCTTTATTATATCCTCCAGCAAATCCATAATTTCTAAAGAGGTTAACAATTTTTATATCCGGGTACCACTCTTCCAGAAAAGCAACACTTTCATCAGTTGATGCATTATCTATAACTACTATTTCAGAATCTTCAGGTGCTGCCTCAAC
>JABDLO010000470.1 GCA_013002995.1 Saprospiraceae bacterium
GTCTTCAAGGCTGTGCATCTTTCCACAGGAAGAAAAGTAGCAATCAAGAGTTTGAATATAGATGGTGATATTACCAGGTTCAGAAATGAAGCAAGAATTCAATCCAGCCTTCAACATCCCAACATTGCAGAACTATATGAGTACATCATTCATGAAGGCACACCTTACATCATAATGGAATATGTACGAGGCATCAACCTTTCTGATCTTATAAAAAGAAAGGGAGTTACAGGAAAAGATCATATCAGACAATTGATGATTCAGATTACCGGAGCCGTTGCTTACCTTCATGAAAGAGGCATCATCCATAGGGATCTGAAACCTTCCAATATCAAGATCAATGAACACGGACAGGTTAAACTCATAGATTTTGGAATCTCAAAAGGATTGTCTTCTCCTAAGATTACGAAGACAGGATTCATGGTCGGAACGATAGACTATGCAGCCCCTGAAAGATTCAAAGGCCAGAATCATCCACAATCGGATGTATGGAGTATTGGAGCCATATTCTATGAATTGTTAAGCAATCAATCGTATATCACCAGAGGTCAAACTGACAAAGTAATAGCTGCAATACAGGATAAGAATCATCTTAAAAGAAAGATTGAAAGAATTGATGATTCTTATGCTCCAATCATTAAAAAATGCCTGGCTCCCAATTATAAATCCAGGTATAAAGATGGTCTGGAGTTATTAGCAGCTTTAGGGATGAAAAAAGAAAAATCAAAATCTATCCAGGCGCCAACTCTAGACTTAGTTCAAAACAAATGGTGGATGATTGCAGCAATTGTGATGATTCTTGCAATTGTCTCATTCTACCCGGATTCTGATCCTGATGATATTCAGCACGAAGCAACAATAGAACTACTACTATATCCAAGAAACTCAACTGTAACCCTACCAGACGGAAAAGTATTAAAACACGGAAACAAGATCGAAGGAAACTATGGAGATCAAATTAAAGCTACGATGAAAGCTGAAGGATATGATTCTAAGGACATCATCCTATCATTTTCAACTTCTAAAGAATTCGAAACACTTGAATACATCCTTCAAAAATGAAAATCATGTTTTGGAAAAATAAAATAACAACCAACCATCTGTCTGCTATCTGCTTTGATCATTTCACCCTCACAGATACCGGTATAGTCAGAGATCATAATGAGGATTCTCTTTCAGTGATAAAAAATATTGACGGAAATGGAGGCCTATTGGCTATCGTTGCAGACGGAATGGGTGGACATGCAGGAGGTGAAGTCGCCAGCAAAATGGCTGTAGACATCATCTCTGAATACATCAAAAGAAGCAAGCAAGTCAATGAATCATCATTGAAGGATGCCATATCATTTGCCAATAAGGCAATATATGATAAGGCACAAAACGAATCAAAACTCAAGGGAATGGGAACCACTTGTGTTGTTCTTTATACATCCAATTACAAGTTAATCTGGGCTAATGTTGGAGACTCAAGATTATATCAGAATCAAGAGGATAATCTCATACAGATCAGTGTTGATGATGTCTTTCAGGATGACAACAGTGGTAAAAGCCACATTCTGACACAAGCTTGTGGAACCAAACCTAAAGTAAATGTCCATACAGGTCAACGTAACTTAACTGAAGAAGGCCTCCCTTCGCAATTTCTACTGTGTTCAGATGGCCTTTATGACCTCGTAAAAAATAATGAGCTCAGAAAAGTTTTGAACCTGGGTTCACTTTCTTTTTCAGCAGAATTACTAATGGGACTCGCCAAAGAAAGAGGGGGGCATGATAACATTTCCATCATCTTAATTGAAGCCAATTCCTATACAACTGAAGCCACCACTCAAGAAATAAAAATTCGGTCATGAAAGATAATATCGGGCAATATCAGGTAAAAAGAATCCTCGGCAGAGGTGGTATGGGAGCAGTCTATCTTGCAACAGACAGCCTTCTTCACAGGGAAGTAGCCATTAAGACTGTACAATCCCATATGGATACATCAACGGATCGATTCTTTCAGGAGGCCAGAACCCTTGCTAAACTTAATCATCCCAATATAGCCTCGCTCTATAACCTGATCCAGGAAGATGGTGAGACTTACATGATCATGGAATACATCAATGGGATCAGTCTTGAAGACCTCATCAAGGCTAAAAAGCAACTTTCCATCCAACAGTCTAAAACAATCTTTACACAAATCATCCAGGGTCTAAACCATGCACACGAACAAGGGATCATACATAGAGATATCAAGAGTTCTAATGTAATGATCAATGAGCGAGGCATTACTAAATTGATGGATTTTGGCATTGCGGTAAGCAGTGGTAATGAACGATACACTAAGACAGGGAACATCCTTGGCACACTAGAGTACATTTCTCCTGAAATCATTAAAGGAGAGCAGCCTTCTGTTCAAAGTGATATATATGCACTTGGGATCTTGCTTTATGAAATGGTCAGCGGAAGGACACCATTTCAAGGTACCAATGAATACGCAATGATCAATGCCCACATCAATCAGAAACCACCTGAATTAGGAACTGAAATACCATCATCACTTAAGAAAGTGATTAAAAAGTGTCTCGCTAAGTCCATTGAGAAGCGATACAAAAATTTAAATGAAGTGCTCTCAGCTCTTAAGGAGGTCCAGGAAGAAGATGCACAACCCGCTGTATTCCTTAAATCAAAACAGCTTTTACAGAATACATCAACCAGGTCCATAACAAGTACTATAAAAACATACAAGACCCAACTGATTACCATAACATCACTGGCTGTAATTATTGTCTGTATGGCACTCCTCATTCCTAAAGGCAATTCAGGAGAAAGTGATAAAAAAGGAGAATCTGAATCAAAAGAATTATCCAATTCAATTCCTTCTTCACGAGATGTGAAACCGGTTGAAATTGCCAGGAAGGATCCCAAAGAATTAAAGATCAATGAATTGATATACGAAGGAATCCGATATGCTAAGTCCAAACAATATCTTGGTGGCGACAGGAACCTCCTCAAAATATGCAAGGAAATATTTCAACTTGATGATAGAAATGCTCAGGCTCAATCATGGATGCAGGAAATGATCAATCATTTCATGAGAAATGGAATCAATGCTTTAAACAAAGGAAATCTATCTGAAGCCCGACAGCTTTTTAAGAATGTATTGACCATCGATCCTAACCATCAGGATTCAAAGAACAATCTATTCAAAGTTGAGCAAAGGGAAAAAGAACTTAAGAAAAGCAGTAATCGTACCATAACAACTAAGAAGGTTAAGCCCCTTGCTGACAAGCAGAATAAGCCAAAGCCTAAAAACATCATTACCCCAATTAAAGAGGACAATACTTCTATAACCAAGGAGAAAACAAAGACTCCCGTGAATCAAGAACCTAAAATATCAGAAACAAATAATTCCAGGTCTTCTGAATCAGTAAATAAGGAAAATACTGTAATTGAAAAGAAAAAGTCCAAAAGAGTAACTGTTGTAGTCCCTAAAAACAAAGACATACTCTTATCAGTGACAGAAACACTTTCATCGTTTCAGAACCATAAAAAAGGAAAGTCTATATCGCTCCAGGTCCTTAAAGATGTCTACATCAATGGCATACTTGTCATCAAGCGTGGTGCACAAGGAAGGGCTACACTTGAAAACTTCAAGTCTTCCAGGAACAATCAAAAAGGAATGATCGAATTAAAGGTAAAACAAGTCCAGGCAGTTGATGGAAGCTGGCTGGAAGTTAAAAGAGGAAACTTTAAAATACCGGGAGATAAGGGTGAAGAAATAAAATTCACATCCGCAACTCAATTACAAGTAATGACATCTAAATCAATCAATATTAACGCATACCAATAAAAACAATATCATGAAAAACTTAATACTATCAATCATCTTAGGATTAACATATGGCATAACCAACGGTCAGGTCTTAACTCAAGCTTCTGTAACAGAAGGATTTTCTGCCGGAATAGATCTCGGATATACAACATGGAACCAGGAGGCCATTACTGAAGAACCTCTAGGAGGGATCGGATTTAACATTGAGGGAGCCTATGGTTTCAATGAACACATTCAAGGATTCGTCAACTTCATGTATGCACCATCAGTGGACAGCGGAACAGACTTAATCGACGCATATCCTGTATCACAAATTGGTGCTGGAGCAAGATTCATATTTGGCGGAACAACAGGACAATGGAGACCATATCTGCAGGGTGCAATATCACAACATAAAGTCAGTTTCGATGATGACCTGGGATTCAGCAATAAGTTGAGTGGAATCTTTGCAGGATTTGGAGGAGGAGTCCTTTATTATGTACAACCCAATCTTGCCATTAACCTGAATGCACAATTAGATTATGGTACCTATGACAATGTCACTGTTGATGGTCAGGATATAGGATTTGAATTTGATGCCAATACAACCAGATTTATGGTTGGTGTGAAATATACATTTGAGTAAGAGTTGAGAGTTGAGAGTTGAGAATAGAGATTATTTACTGTTATGTTATTAAAGAGGATCGTACAGTCGATCCTCTTTTTTTAGCACCCATGATTTTGGTTTTCTGCAAACCTAAAACAAAAAATATATACGCTTTTCGAGGTTTGCAACCTGTCTGCCGACAAGGCAGGCCTCGAAACAATATCATCTTTACTGCTCAATTCGCAACTTGACCGAAATCTTCAGTAAAGCTCAAGTACCGATAAAACCAATACCCAGAGGTCGACAGGTGCAACTTCGATTTAAGTTTTAAGTTCCTTTCCAATACTTATCACACTCCGGAACCGCTCATCGAAGTTTCCACCAAAGGTCGACAGGTGCAACTTCGATGAAATATCATCATAAAGGCTTATGGTTCAAGAAAAAAAGGCCCGCTCTTCGAAGTTTCCACCAAAGGTCGACAGGTGCATCTTCGAAGTATTATCGTTAAGTCAGCCTACTTTCCTGGAAAACCAAAATCTATATCTACCTCATTGATGTAGTAGCCTTTCCTCATCATTTAAGTAAAATAAAGCCTTGTATTGAAATTGAATAGAATGCAAAAGTAATTAATATGTACTTGAAGTCACAGACTTCAAATAGCGACATTTAAAACATTTACTATCAATTTGTACAAAAAAAAAGTCCAGATAGCAGGGGATTGCTACCCGGACCGAAATCGAGAGTGTATATTAGAACTTTAGTTAAACTGCAAAACTTTCACCGCAACCGCACGTTCTGGCTGCGTTGGGATTGTCAAAATAAAATCCCTTTCCATTTAAACCACCTGAAAATTCCAGTGTGGTATTGCAAAGATAAAGGAAACTTTTTAAATCTGTAACAATTTTAACACCATTATCTTCAAAAATTTGGTCATTAGGGCGGCTTTCGTTGTCAAAATCCATCTGATAAGACAATCCTGAACACCCGCCACTGGTGACAGAAACACGTACAAAGTAGTCAGGATCAAGACCTTCTGACCCTTTTAATTCGTCTATCTTTTCTTTAGCACTATCTGCAACAAATAACATTATTGGTTATTTTTTATTCCTTATGCTTTGGCTTCTGTTTCCTCAGCAACTTCAGCATTTTTTGTCTTGTAATCTTTGATGGCACTTTTAATTGCATCTTCAGCAAGCACTGAACAATGAATTTTAACCGGTGGTAAGGCAAGCTCCTCTACAATGGTCATATTATCTATAGCCATAGCATCATCTAATGATTTTCCCTTCAACCATTCAGTAGCGAGTGAAGAAGAAGCAATAGCAGAACCACAACCGAAAGTTTTAAACTTTGCATCGGTGATAACTCCTGAATTGTCATCTACTTCTATCTGTAATCTCATAACATCTCCACATTCAGGAGCACCTACAAGGCCTGTACCTACATTTTTCTTGCTCTTATCAAGCGTACCTACGTTCTTAGGATTTTTAAAGTGCTCTAATACTTTCTCTGAATAAGCCATTTTCTTAAAAATTTGATTGGTTAACGATTAACAAATTAAATATTTCTAAAGTTTCTAATTATCAATGTTCCGCCCATACAACAGAATCAAGATCAACTCCTTCTTTATACATTTCCCATATCGGACTTAAATCTCTCATGTGGTTGACACCTTTTACCAAAGCATCAATTGTATAATCTATTTCCTCTTCAGTCGTAAATCTTCCCAGTGAAAATCTGATCGAAGAGTGAGCAAGGTCGTCTCCAAGTCCAAGAGCAATCAAAACATAGGATGGTTCCAGTGAAGCAGAAGTACAAGCAGATCCAGATGATACTGCAATGTTCTGATTAAAAGTCATCATCAATCCTTCTCCTTCAACATGCTTGAATGAGATATTGGTTACATGCGGCATACGATGTTCAGTATTACCATTGACATAGGCTTCTTCCAATTTCTCAACCAGTGTATGTTCTAATTTATCTCTTAGCTTACTCAATCTTTCAGCATCCTGGGCCATTTCCTTCTTAGCAATTTCAGCTGCTTTTCCAAGCCCAACAATCCCAGGAACATTCAACGTACCTGATCTCATTCCTCTTTCATGGCCACCACCGTCCATTTGAGCGGTTACTTTTACCCTTGGGCTCTTTCTATTCACAAACAAGGCTCCAACTCCTTTAGGCCCGTACATCTTATGACCTGTAAATGCCATTAAATGAACTCCTACTTCTTTAGGATTGACCGGGATCTTTCCTACAGCCTGAGTCGCGTCACTCATAAACAATACGCCATGTTTGGCACATATATCACCAATTTCCTTCATAGGCTGGATCACACCTGTCTCATTATTGGCCCACATGATGGAAACAAGAATCGTCTTATCAGTTATCGCATCTTCCAAAGCTTGAAGATCTACTAAACCATCTCTCTGTACATCTAAATAAGTGACTTCACCACCCATCTTCTCTACTTTCTTACAAGCATCCAATACTGCTTTGTGTTCTGTCTTGGCAGTAATGATGTGATTTCCTTTCCTGGAATACATCTCAAATACTCCTTTGATGGCAAGGTTATCAGACTCCGTAGCACCTGAAGTAAAGATGATTTCTTTGCTGTCAACACTAATTAAATCAGCAATCTGATCTCTCGCATAATCTACAGCTTCTTCAGCTTTCCAACCAAATGGATGGTTACGACTTGCTGCATTACCGGGGATCTCATAAAAGTATGGCACCATGGCTTCAACCACCCGAGGATCAGTCGGTGTGGTAGAATTATTGTCCAAGTAAATCAATTTCTGACTACCCATTATTTAGAATTTGTCTAATTATAAAAAAGGATTCGCAAATATAACGAATATTGGATAAAAAAGTTCTATTCCAATACAAGTTGAGTAGAGAAGAATTCTTTATTAATTTAGCTCTTCTTTACCCATTGTCAACAACACACAGAATATTATACGGTTTATGGAATTCCCAAAAATCTCTAAAGAAGAATGGAAAGCTAAGATTGAAGCCGAATTAAAGGGCCGAAAAACCCTGGATGAGCTTAAGTATCAAATTGGAAAAGAACTCGATATTGACGTCCTTCTCCAGGAAGAAGACAGGTTTAAATTAGAAGAATTATCATCTTTCCCTGATATACCTTCTTATGGAATTTACTTTGAAGGCAATCCCAGTAATCAAATTATTCTGGAATCATTAGTAAGAGGTGCTTCATCATTATACCTGGAAGGTGAAACTATACTAGGTTGGGACCAGTTGCTTGATGGAGTCAACATGAGCTATATAACTTTTATCGTCAATGATATATCGCAAGCTGAAAATTCAGAGGTCAGCTCAAAATTGTCAAGAAAAGATACGATTGAGTTGCAAGAAGAAAGGATTATAGACCTGGATCGTCAACTGAAAGAAGAGACACTCATTGAGTCATTAAAAGAAGTGATCCAATCTAATGGGAACATTGGTTTAAGAATGAATGATGCAGTGATTATGAATGTCTCTTTGATGAGGGCGATAAGAAGTATATCAGAAAAAAGAGGAAGAAAGGATAAACTGATTGCATTTATTGGAAGCGGTGAAGAAGCATTAGAATATCAATTGATAAGGTATACTACTCAAGCAATAGCAGCCATTTCAGGAGGCTGTGATCACATCTTATTTCCCATTCACGAAGACTGTACAGAAAAAGATGCTTCAAAGATCATCCATATATCTAATGTACTCACTCATGAATCAAGAATGACAAGGTTTAATGACCCATGGAAGGGTGCTTATGTCATCGAAAAGATTACGAAAGAATTTATAGAAAAAATAGAAAAAGGTGGTCCCTGAGGTAAGAGAGTCAAATATTACTTAAAAAAAGTAAAACATATACCTCCGGACCACCCGCTTTTTCATTATGGAAATTGACTGGCCAGGATTCTAAAATCCACCAGCTCCCTCCCAAAATCAATGGTGTAGTCCAATTGCAATGTACCTTGGAAGTAAGATCCATTACCCCATATAAATACGCCGGGTCCAATCTCTTGCTCATAAATATTTATATCCTTTACGCTGTCCTCCTGATCATCAACATCAGCAAAAACCTGCGTCCACACAAATCCATCAAATGGAGCCTCAATGACTATTTCATCTCCCCGATCATAGGAAACGCTCATTGTATGGGGACCAGTTACTCCTACCACATTCCCCTCATAAATTCCCGTCATTTCCAATACATCTTCATCATATTGCTCACACGCTGTAAAGATTCCTGCAACAAGTAAAACAAGTAAAATCTTTTTCATAAGCATACTTTAAATTGGTTAATAATATTGCTTGGGTGATAGAGCATGTTAAAAATTACATTGCTGGGATACAAATGGAATCTTTAATCGTGCTTTTACTAAAAATACGGCTGATTTAAGGTTTTGTAAACAAGGAGTGTGGCATTTAAAAGGGATTTAACGATGACCTTACAGAAGTCTTAATGAAAACCATAATTAGATCATTTTTTTAAGAAATCCTTTGATCTGAGCGGATTGGTTTACCTTTGCGACAAATACTTATTTTTATTGTCGATGTCTTTCAATCCAAGGATACAGACTGTCAAAAAGCACAAGCTAAAGCCACTGGAATATTATCTGGATGGCCTGGCTCAATCTAATCGATATGTCCTTAGTGAGTGTATTACCCTTATAGAAAGCAATAGGCCTGAAAAGAAAAATCTTGGTTATGAAATTCTAGCTCATGTCAATGCGACTAATAATAGTATAAGGATAGGATTGACCGGATCTCCGGGAGTAGGAAAGAGTACCTTACTGGATAACATGGGAATGAAGTTGATCAATAAAGGCCATAAGGTGGCCATACTCGCTGTAGATCCAAGCAGTGGTTCTTCTAAAGGGAGTATCCTCGGCGATAAAACCAGGATGGAATCTCTTGTAAAAGAAGAAGATGCCTACATCCGCCCAACAGCCAGTGGAAATTATCTGGGAGGAACAGCAGCTCATACACGTGAAGCCATTATGCTTGCTGAAGCTGCTGGATACGACATTATCATTATCGAAACGGTAGGAGTAGGTCAATCAGAAACCCACGTGTCGTCATTGGTAGACGTGTTTTTGCTCATGATACTACCCGGTGCCGGTGATGATATTCAAGGCATCAAACGTGGCATAATGGAGCTTGCAGACATCATTTTTATCAATAAGGCTGATGGTGAGCGCCAGGGACTTGCCAACATAAGTAAAAAACAACTTAAAAGTGCCATCTCATTGATGCAGCATAAAATGGAAGGCTGGAAACCCAATATTCTCACAGGATCAGGATTGAATGATTCAGGAATTGATCAATTGCTTACCAGCATATTTGATTTTATCCAACGTTCTAAAGATGTAGGTTTCTTTGATATCAATAGGAATGAACAAGACCTGTTGTGGTTTGAGAATCAATATCGAAACATGGTTTTACATGAAATCATGACGAAAACAGATATTTATCCTGAGGTGATAAATATTAAAGAAAAATTACAATCTGGCGAAATTAATCCCATTAAAGCAATCGTTAATACAAGAAATCTCATATTATCAAAAGGAATCAAGTGAGGAAAATAAAAGTTGCATTGTGTAGTCTGATTCTTATGCTATTTGCAGGCATTGCTTCTGGTCAGGGAGCAGCACCGGAAGCTGGATACTTCGACAGTCCGGTTGATTATTCCATTACGCTTGCAGGATCATTTGCAGAATTAAGACAGACACATTTTCATGCAGGCATAGACATAAAACCTAAGTCTAAAACGGGTATTGATACCATAAGGGCAGCTGCTGATGGATATGTATCGAGAATAAAAGTTCAGACCGGAGGATACGGACAGGCATTATATATTGACCATCCCAATGGTTATACCACCGTATACGCACATCTCGACGAATACACAGATACCCTGACTCAGTTTATCAGGAACATTCAGCGAAAGACTGAATCTTATCCACTCGACATTTATCCAGATTCAACTGCTTTTTATTTTAAAAAAGGACAACCCATCGGGTTGATGGGCAATACAGGCAGATCATATGCTAAGCATCTACATTTCGAGATCAGAGAAACTGAATCTGAGATACCGGTTAATCCAGCAATATTTGGATTAAAGCCGAGAGATACCCGTCCTCCAGTAGTTTTATCTCTTGATATTCATCAAATATCCCCAGATTTCCATGAGCATCATTCTTCAACTTATTATCCTGCAGGATTGAAAGATGGGTCTTATACCATTAATAATGGATCGGTCACTTTTCCGGCCTGGACATGTGGAATATCAGTTCAGTCTTATGACCTTATGAATGGCGCATCCAATAGGAATGGAGTATTTTATCAAAAAACATATGTAGATGATACATTGATCCACTCGTTTACACTGGATAAGATATCATTCGACGAGTCCAGGTACATCAACTCCCATGTAGATTATGCTCAGAGAACACTGAATAGAAGAACACTTGTCAGGACTTTTAAGCTTCCGGGTAATCAATTATCGGTTTATGATTCAATCAAAGACAATGGCCTCATCAGTCTTTATCAGAATAAATCCAGAGCTGTAAAGATCGTGCTCGGAGATTTTGATGGTAATGAAACAGAGGTCAAGTTTAATATCAGTAGGGCTAATGAAATTCTACCACCGGAAACAAAACCCTTTAATTTCAAAGTTTTACAAGGAAAAGCTGATACTATATCTGCCTGGGGATCAAGGGTTATTTTTAATCCTCGATCATTGGATAGAGACCTGTATATTACAGTAAAAAAGGAAGAAGATGGATTCCTGATTGGTAATAATTCAACCAAATTGTTCTCTTCAGTTGAAATAAGCCTCCCTGTAGATTTTCAAGAAGCAGATTCATTGGATCAACTTGGAATTTGGTACCAGGAGGAAGATAAGTGGATCAATATGGGAGGAGTTAAAGAAGATGGTAAAATTACTACCAGGACTTCCGCTCTTGGCAAATTTACTCTGGGATATGACACCATCCCTCCGACAATAAAGGTTTATACTAAAGGTTCCTCCATCGTGCCGGGTAAAAAAATCAAAGGCATTCTTGATGACAACATCCAGACAGGTGGTATGGCAGAGGAAGTTAAGTATGCAGCTTTCCTCGATGGTTCATGGATTGTAGCTGCTTATAAAATAATGACCCGGGAAATGGAAATTGATATTCCTGAGGATATTCCTGCTGGTCCACATCAACTTACCATCCAAGCAATAGACCATCATGGCAATACTTCAGAAAAGACCATAAAATTTAATATCGGCAATTAATAATGGTATGAAATTTTGAAATTTTTAAACCTTGCTGGGTGTATCACGTTATAATTGAAAATCTAAAACAATGACACATCTAGAAATAGGAGATCAAGTACCTCAATTCGCTGCAAATAATGAAAAGGGAGAGTTAATCACCTCTGAATCATTGATTGGACAGAAATATGTATTGTTCTTTTATCCTAAAGATGATTCCCCCGGTTGTACCAAGGAAGCTTGCAGCATCAGAGACAATTATCGTTTCTTATCAAGAAAAGGATATGAAATATTCGGCATAAGCCCGGACAATGAGAAAAAACATCAGAAATTCATCGATAAATATGAATTTCAATATTCTTTGCTTGCAGATCCTGAGAAAAAGATGATCAATGATTTTGGTTTATGGGGACCTAAAAAGTTTATGGGACGTGAGATTGTTGGAGTGCACAGAACCACTTTCATTGTCAATGAAGAAGGAAAAATAGACAACATCCTTAAAAAGATCAAAACCAAGGAGCACGGTAAGGAGATTTTAGAAGCACTCGAATCGGTAGGCCAACCTCAATAATTCAGGCATTTTTAAGGTCGAGAATATTCCCCATGTTGTAGCACAATCTGCAACGAGGTTCATATTTATCCTTCTCCCCTAGAACAACTGTATCTGTTTCTGATGTCAATCTGTATGAATGGGTGGCAAGGTTTCCACAGTGTGGACATATGGCATGTACTTTAGTAATGTACTCTGCTTTTGCTAATAGAGATGGAACAGGTCCAAATGGTTCACCCTTGAAATCCATGTCGAGTCCCGCAACTATCACACGCAATCCTCTGATGGCTAATTTTTCACAGACTGATGGCAATTTTTCATCAAAGAATTGTGCTTCGTCAATGCCGACAACATTAATATCCTCTATATGATCAAAGATTTCTTCACTACTTCCCACAGGTATTGACAGTATGCTATTATCATCATGGGATACAACTGCCTGATCGTCATACCTCACATCTTTTTTAGGCTTGAATATTTCAACACGTTGATTGGCAATCTTTGCTCTTTTCAACCTTCGCAGCAGCTCTTCTGTTTTTCCGGAAAACATAGACCCACATACTACTTCTATCCAACCACTTCTTTGACCTTTAAAACTGGGTTCTAAAAACATTTCTCATCTATTGTGATAATCAAGGCAATTATAAGGTAATATTAGGACATCAATCCATATAACTTGAACAAAACTTTATCGACTTTAATAATTTGTTAATCATTGTATCTGAATAATATAATTGCATGAAAATGGGTTAATGATAGTATCTTTGGAGTAATATAGGTGATTTACATTACTGATAAACTACGTCATAATGAATATTAAGAAAGTAAGAAAACAACTTAAAAAGATCAACACCCTTTTCTCAGCTATCGAGGAGGAAGGTATTGCCAATGCTATTGAGAAAGACTTATTCAAGTCTTATGTTCTTTCGTTATATGAACAAGTGATCGTTAAAGCAGATAAAAATGAAGTAATACATCAACCAAAGGTTGTCGTAAAGAAAGAAAAAAACAGTAAGAAAGAACCTGAAAGCATTTTCACGGAAAGTATTGAAGAAAAAGTTGCTGAAAAAGAACCTATCGAAGCAATAGTAGAGCAAGAGTTTAAGGCTGTCAAGAATGGTGCAATGGCTACTGGTACTGCAGAATCAGTAATAGATTTGGCAGAAAAAGAAGTAGAGGAAGTGGTTGAAAAAACACCTGAACCAGCGAGTGATGCACGATACGATGTATTATTCCAATCTGACAATTCCAATGAGTTATCGAATAAGCTCAGCAAATTACCTATTGCCGATCTCAATAAAGCTTTTGGCCTCAATGAAAAGATCTTTAATATCAATGAATTATTTAATGGTGATACTTCCAATTACCAGGAAGCCATAGATCAGCTCAACGGGTTTAATTCTATTGAAGAGGCTAAGCACTATTTGGTTAAAGATGTTGTGAATCAATATGACTGGCTTGAAGATCATAAGATCAAGAAAGCTGCACAATTCATTCGAGTTATTCACAGAAGGTATATGTAGATGGAACAATCTGTAGAGGCTTCCATTCAAAAGATAAAATTTCCATTATTTCTTCTTTTGTTGATCTGGATCGTTGAGATCTATGAGTATGTACGTAATGTAGATTTCAGTGATTGGGGAATCTTCCCCAGGGAATGGGATGGATTCATAGGTATTCTTACTGCCCCTTACATTCATTCAGATTTCGAGCACCTCATGTCTAATTCTGTACCTCTGGTAGTATTGACAACCATAATGATGTTTTTTTATTCCAGGGTTGCCATTCCTTCCTATTTCATCATTCAATTTCTTACGGGATTTTCAGTTTGGTTATTTGCCCGTCCATCCTATCATATTGGTGCTAGTGGAGTAGTCTATGGTTTGGTTGCTTTTGTATTTTGGTCAGGAATTTTCAGAAGAAATCTGAGATCGATTGTTTTAGCTCTCATTGTAGTTGTCTTATATAGTGGGTACTTTCATGGAATTGTGCCTAATAAAGAAGGGGTTTCCTGGGAGAGTCATTTATTTGGTGGTCTTGTAGGTATCTTTACCGCCTTTTTGTTTAAGGACATAACCGAGTCAGCAGATGAAGTAGTTGATCCCTGGGCTGATGAAGAAGAACCCAGTCAATATTTTCTTCCGAGGGATACATTTGAAAAAACCAAATGGCAAAAAGAACAGGAAAGATTGTTATCAGAAAGAAGATGGGATAGTGATTCTACTCTTTCTTAGCCTGGAATGCTTCAACCGCCTTTCTCACACTACCATATTCAACCAGTAGGTTCCTTGCTTCTTCAGCAGTAACATGCAACTTTTCAACCAGCATTTTAGTGCCTCGATCCCACAATTTATTGTTACTCAATTGCATGTCCACCATCTTATTCCCTTCAACCCTTCCGAGCTTGACCATAACGGAGGTGGTGATCATATTCAGAATGAGTTTCTGAGCAGTACCAGATTTCATCCTTGTGCTTCCTGTGACAAATTCTGGTCCTACAACTGCTATGATCGGATGATCAGCATATTCAATAACAGGTGCTTGAGGATTGCAAGTGATAC
>JABDLO010000493.1 GCA_013002995.1 Saprospiraceae bacterium
TATGGATGTGCCTTATGCCTGGGGTGCATTCGTAGTTATATTCATCACCTGTCTTTACACCATGTGGGGAGGTATGTACAGCGTATTGTGGACCGATGCGATTCAGGGCATCATCATGTTTGCAGTCGCCATCATTATGTTGATGATCCCTTTCATTTTTGTGGGAGGTGTTGATCCACTGATGGATCAGATCTCCATGACTGATCACATCTCTTCTACAGGAGAACCCATTGGAAGTGGATTGGTGACCTTCGGCGCCCTCGTTCCTTTCTTATACATCCTGGGGATAGGTCTTTCTGTCGGAATGAAACAGATTTCTGAGCCTAAGAATCTGATCCGATTTTACTCTATTGACAATAGCAAAAGCATGAAATTTGCAATGATCTGGACTCCTATATTTCTAGGGGTTTCATTGATATGTGTAATGGGATTAGGGGCTCTTGTCCACGGAATGGCAACAGCTGAGGAGGCTGAATATTTAATACAGAATACAGATGAGGTAATTGGGTTTATGTTGGATAAATTCAACGATCCCTGGATCAGTGGCATATGCGTTGCGGGATTGTTTGCGGCGGGAATGTCTTCATTGGCTTCGGTCATTATCATCATCGGAACAGCATTCGTTAAGGACATCTGGAATGTCTACACACCTATGAGTGAAACCACCATTATTAAAAGGACCAAGTGGACGATGTTCATCTATTGTGGTATAGTATATCTATTTTCTATATATCCTATAGATGGGATAGTAGAAATGACGGCTTTTGCCGGGTCAGTCTTTGCAGCCAGTTTTTTTCCGGCCATCTTCGGAGGATTGTATCTGAAATGGGGAACAGATATGGGAGCTCTTACTTCTATGATATCCGGAATGGTGGTGAATATTGTGTGGCGTTTCGGTATCAGGTTTCAATTTGAATCGATGGAATACATTCATGAGATCATACCAGCTTTTATTATTTCAATGATGGTATATCTGCTTGTCAGCAAATGGACCAGTCACCGCATACCTGGTGATGCACACTTGTCACATATTTTTTCATCAAGAAGAAAATAATTGAATTGCTATTTACAGTCCATATATTGAAAAAAATCAAATCAGGTGAGGTAACATCAGCTTTACGTAAATGGAAAAGACCAACTGTAAAACAAGGAGGTACACTTATTACCAGAGTTGGCCAATTGTCGATTGATAAATTAGAAAAGATAAGCCTCGGGGATGTTGACCATCATATTTTAAAAGCTTGCGGTATTGAAGATTTAGAATCATGGAAAAAGAAATTCTATGATAAAAGAGAAGGTGATCTTTATTTAATCAGGTTTTCAATCAAAGGTCCTGACCCGAGGATCGGATTAAGAGAAAATACCAATTGGTCAAAAGATGAACTCATTAAAATCAAAAAGAAATTACTCACATGGGATAAGAATTCAGGTGCCCCCTGGACGTTGAAAGTGATGAATTACATTCTGAAATACCCACAAAGAAGAGCCGCAGATATGGCCTTACAATTGAATATTGAAAAAGACATTCTTAAGCCCAATATCCGAAAATTGAAAGCTCAAGGACTCACCATCAGTCACTCAATAGGATACGAATTGTCTCCAAGAGGAAAAGCTTTACTCCAGAAGCTTAAAAATTAATTTAATTAATTAACAAGATTTAACAAGAAATACATTTAAATTAAATAGTGGTAGACCGATAAGAAAGTGTCATATATGAGAGCATATCAATGAATTCTTCACTTAT
Source organism: Saprospiraceae bacterium (assembly GCA_013002995.1). GTDB lineage: Bacteria > Bacteroidota > Bacteroidia > Chitinophagales > Saprospiraceae > JABDLO01. The sequence continues at coordinate 1,745 of JABDLO010000493.1, forward strand.
CTATGAAAAAATTATCATTCAACCTTTCTGTATTACTTTTATTGACATTTTGTAATTCTTCCATCGCTCAAATATCTCAACCTGATAAGAGTTATTATCCTGTCCCTGACCATCCAGAATGGTTTAAGACCATACCTCTTATTGATGAAAGCACTCCTGATTGGGCCATACTGATGTATGAGTCAGATATAGATTTCAATAGAATTGAAACATTAAAAACCAGGTATTATAGATTACACCCATTCGAGAAAACCATACATACACAGAATTATAAGTATTGGTATAAAACGGTTAAAGACTACATTGATGATAACGGACACGTAAACCTTCCTGTCGCAGGAGAGGTATATTCCAGGTATGAAAGTCTCAAAAGAACAAATCCTAAACATTATAGATCAGAGTCTGCAATTTGGCAAAATATTGGTCCCAATAACACCTATATCAACAACGGATCGCTTGAAGTCAGGCCTACCCAGGCCAATGTCTATTGCCTGGGAGTAGCACCATCGAACCCTTCAATTGTTTATGCAGGCATGGAAACCGGAGGTGTTTTTAAATCTGTAGACAAAGGGTTGTCATGGTTTCCTGTGACGAATGATTATGCCATTGGTAATATTCATGATATAAAAGTAGACCCTTTAGACCCCGATATTGTCTATGCATCCCGTGATAAAGAATTATATAAATCCATTGATGGAGGTACCACCTGGAACCTGCAATATTTAAGTTCAGCTAGGATAGAACAACTATATATTCATTCAAGTGTCACTGACACTCTTTATGCTGCTACTGCCGATGGCTTATTGAAAAGTCCGGATGGAGGTGCATCATGGTCTTCTAAGTTTTCTGGTAGACTTTATGACATCGAGGTAAAACCTGGAACCGACTCGATCTTTTATGTCGCTGTAGAAAACACCTCCCTTATCAGGCCAGAGATCTGGAAATCTACAGATTATGGAAACACCTGGACTCTCATGGATAATGGATATTACATACCATCTGATTTATCGGTTGCTCAGGTAAACGGATGTAAAATTGGAGTGACTCCTGCAGATCCTAACCGAGTTTATGCAGGCATCATCGCGACAGGGAAGACAGGAGATAATGGATGGATTGGAATATATTACAGTCTGGACGAAGGTGCTACCTGGCAGGAAGACAGTGGATTCGATGGTGGGCCATATGCCTCCGGGAATGACCCGTCGACCAATTGGTATGTTGCCGGTTACAGCAGCGGCTACCATCAAGGTTTCTATAACTTTGATATCGATGTATCACATAATGACCCTGACAAATTGTGGATAGGAACCATTTGGTTCTGCGAATCAGGTAACAAAGGAGGCAATATAGAATACATCCGAGGGACCAGGTCTCTCGAAATGCATGCTGATATTCAGGACATCGATGTGGTGGGAGACGATATATGGATTGCCTCAGATGGAGGCATCAATTACTCTGATGATGAATGTCAAACTGTAGAAGTCCGGATGAATGGGATAACAGCAAGTGACTACTGGGGATGGGGGCAGGGATGGAATGAAGATACTTGGGTAGGTGGAAGGTACCACAACGGTAATGCCGCATTCCACGAAAACTATGGAGCTGGCAATACATTATTCCTGGGAGGAGCAGAGACTCCAACCGGGTATGTCAATCCATTTGATAACAGGAAAATGTACATGAGTGATATATCTGACAAACTCATACCTACTTCACTATCCTCCACATCTACCAATATTTCAAACCTCGGCCTCTACCCTACTCAGGGTTATTATCATTTTAATTTCAGTGAAGTCGAATGGGATCCACGATATGCCAATCATGTGTATGTGGGAAAAGAAAAGACATTATTTAAATCTATAGATGGGGGAAGCACCTTTGACACATTGTACACCTTTCCGGGAGATATGAGAAGATTTGAGATCAGCAGGAAAAAACCCGACTACATCTACGCCATCATTTATATAGATTACTGGACATGGAAAATTTACAAATCTTCTGATGGTGGAAGCTCTTTTACTGAATTACCTGCGCCTTCACTCACCGGGGGCAGTTGGAGGAATTTATCCTTTACATTGAATCCTTTCAACGAGGAAGAAATATGGCTTGCATCCAATTCCTCATCCAATGGAAATAAAATATTTCAGTCCATTAATGGAGGTGGAACATGGGTCAATAAATATTCCGGCTTAATTCAAGATCAAAAAATAAAGGACCTGCTTTATCATCCCAGTCCGCAAGGAGACCTTGTATATGCACTCACTGATGACAATTTCTTTTACTATTCTGTCAACGAAAATACCTGGACTCAGTACAATAGTGGGTTTCCAATACAACATACAGGATTCCTAATATCCCCATTCTACAGAGATAATAAAATTCGCGTCCCCTCAGCCAAAGGCATTTGGGAAGCTCCCTTAGTAAATAATAGTACCATCCAGGCAATGCCCATGGTATTAAAAGATAAAATCTATTGTTCAAGAGATACCGTTAGGTTTGAGAGTTTCTCCATACTTAATGCTGATGGTGCAACATTTACCTGGTCTTTCCCGGGAGCACAATATGTTGACGATCCTACACTCAGAAACCCAAAAGTTGTGTATGGGAATAACGGGGTTTATGATGTAACCCTAACGATTACTCAGTTGGATGGACAGACAGATACAAAGACCATTGCAGGGATGATTGTTGTTGATTCTGATTGCGAGCCTGATAGAATCGCCGGAGATGCCTTAAACTTGGATGGTGCATCCTCAGATTATGTCACTATTCCAGCATTAAACCAAAGCTTTAATGAATTCACGATTGCAGGATGGATAAAGCGGAATGGAGATCAACCCAGTTATGCAGGAATATTTTTTTCCCGAGGAAGCAAAGGCATCGGGTTAAACTTCAGAGATAATAATCAATTGGGATATCATCCTTACTACTGGTGGAATTCCGGACATACCGTTCCTGACAATGAATGGACGCATGTCGCACTGGTATTTGAAGGTAATCAGACCGCCATTTATATGAATGGGATCAGAGCTTCCCGTAATTCTAATGATACTCCTTTGCCATTTGATGCATCACTATACATTGGTGCTGACCCAAATTTTGGAAGCAGGAGGTTTAACGGACAGATCGATGAGGTGAATATATGGAGCAGAGCCCTTACACAGGATGAAATAAGAC
>JABDLO010000502.1 GCA_013002995.1 Saprospiraceae bacterium
AGGATCTATACCAATACAGATGTCGTGGGCTGCGAACTCGGAGGAGCCCTCAAAAATGTCATCGCACTTGCAGCAGGAATGGGGGATGGAACAGGTGCCGGTCAGAATACCCGGGCAGCCATCATCACGCGGGGGCTGGCAGAACTAACCAGGCTTGGTGTAGCTATGGGAGGAAGGCCACTTACATTTGCCGGATTGGCAGGAATGGGTGATCTCGTGGTAACTTGCTCAAGTCCTTTAAGTAGAAATAGGACAGTAGGTTTCGAATTGGGAAAAGGAAGGCAGATTGACGATATCGTCAATGAAATGTCTATGGTTGCAGAAGGTGTAAAGACTTGCAGCGTTGTAAGAGAACTTGCACATGAATACAATGTATACATGCCCATTACAGAGGAAGTGTACAAGGTATTACACAAAGGCAACACCGCTCTGGATGCCTTTATAGGATTGATGAAACATGAAAGTAGGTCGGAAGATGATCCTGCTTAGGGGACTTAACTCGGGCTTACCAATATGTCCGTTCATAGCATAAGCGAAGGCAGGTCTTTCTGTTACACTTCAAGTCTATGAATTAACTCGGTCTATCCAATCTTTCCGTTACTCTTCAAGCTTGGGAATCCCTTATGTTTACTTTATAAAATAGGGAGGATTCCATTTAGGGCCAGGTTAAAGGGATTGGAAAAATTATCTCAGAGAAATCAAATACACCTAAGTGTAAGATCCACTAAGCTTTAGCAGCTTCTTCAATCATTTTACCCAGTTTCATTGCTTTATTGAGATCTCCTTCAATACTTACTCTACCTTGAACAATCGCCGTCTCCAGGTTAAATTCATCGTTCAACCATCGTTTTAGGTGTGCATCATTAATATTAATGATCACTTCAGGGTCCTTTACGCTTCCTTTTCGGATCAAACGATTGTTTCCTTTAAGATCAATCTTCCAGGTCACCCCATCTGAATCAGTTACATCAATCAGAAATATTGTACCAATGTCCTTGCCCATTGCAGGTTTAGCTTTGAGTTTTTTCCGGAGATCTGTCATTGATGGATCTGATTCATTCTTCCTGGTTTCTTTGACCTTTTTAGCTTTTCGCTTTTTGTCGAGGACGAGTATACGTTTCTCAAGATCATTGGCAGATTCTCTTATATATCTACTGAAAACATCAATATCCGGCATCGTCTGAGCACAGGATGTCGAGCTTATAGTAATGTGTCCATCATAGCTGAAGATGGTAATGATGAGTCCCATACCATCAATGATTGGGGCCATTCCCATTACAGATAACAATTTATGCCCCCCCAGATATAGTGGAAATTGGGGCCCTGGAACATTGGTAATGGTCACATTGAATACCGGTTTATGGAGCTTAGACATATTGTATCGTGTGTAAACACGTGCGGCCTGGTTGGCAATACCAAAGGGTACAAGCTCAGCCATATTGGCAAGTGACTTGGCTCCCATCGCTCCATGATAAGATTTACTCCTGATGGTATTCTCCTGGATGACTTCCAGGCGTTCGATCGGATCTTCAATATTGGTTGCAAGCTGTACAAGCATTGATGAAATCTGGTTTCCTCCAACAGACATATCACCCGAAGGACGAGTTGAGATAGGCACCATGGCAACCATTGGTATCTTAGGCAATTCATCTTTTTCAAGCAGATACCTTCTCAAGGCTCCTGCACAGATGGCAAGAAGTACATCATTAAGGGTGGTTTCCATTATATTTTTCAATGCCTTGACCCTGTCGAGGGACAAGATAGCTGTATTCCACTTTCTCCGTGGAGATATGATCCCATTCAGTGGAGAAGCCGGAGAAGTAAAAGGTACGGTCGGTGGATCAAGATGCTTTATTCTGCTGATCATCCCGGTCTTAACGGTTGCTTTCAGAGTTTCTGTCACCAGTCCGGGAAACTTTAGAGGCTTATTTACAAAGCTTTTGATACTCCTTACCATCAATGACAATTCATTGGGGAGTGGTTCAGGCTTGAATGGCTTAGGTTCCTTTCCCATTTCGGCTTTAGGAGTCAGGTCAAATATCATACTCATTAATCCGGCTCCACCCATTCCATCAATGGCGACATGGTGGATTTTAGAAACGATGGCGACAGAGCCTTTGGGTACCTGTGGAATGTTGTCCAATCCTTCTACATAAGTAAATGACCACAATGGCCTTGATTGATCCAGAGGTTCACTGAAGATCTGTGAAGCAACATCCCTTAAGTCTTTCCACGATCCATCACCAGGCAGGGCAATCCTTCCCAGGTGCATATCGAGATCGAAATGAGGATCATCAACCCAATAGGGATAATCAATGCTCAGTGGCACATATACCAGCCTCTTTCTCAGCTTTGGAAATTGATGAATGCGACGTCTGATGGTTTCACGGTAAGTTTCAAAATCTAATGATCCTTCGATTACCGCAACACTGCCCACGTGCATCGGGCTCCTTTCTGACTCAATGTAAAGGAAACTGGCATCCAATCCTGAAATGGATCTTATATGCTTCGTTTTTATCTGCTCTTTTATTTTCTTGCTCAAGGTGATAATTTAAAGTGGACGACAAAGATAACTCATTCCTACCATCTCCTCAATGATCTGGATAAGCCTTTCGGTAAATGCATCATTTATTTGTCGAAAGGTAATCTTCCTATAATGATACTCCTATAGTAATGTAACTCATCTGTAACAGAAATACCTTAGATTAGAGCTTGAGGAAATTTCATGTTTCTGTCAACATTTTAATAAAGTGATTTAAATAGTTATGAGCCAAAGACAAGAAGAAACCGCATCATTTCTGATAAGATTCAGACAGATGATCTATGAAAATGAATCCGGCGAATCCAATGTCCAATGGAGGGGCCAGATCAGACATGTACAGGGAGGAGAGGAACAGCGATTTTCGGAATTTTCTGAAGTGGTAGAATTTGTACAGGATAAATTA
>JABDLO010000504.1 GCA_013002995.1 Saprospiraceae bacterium
GAGTTTGTATTAAAATGAAATCTTGTATATCTTTAAAAGTAAAGAAACCTTTACCCAAATGAATACCACAGAAGTCCTCTCCCTCCTGGAAGAACATAAAAATGAACGCGGCATAGCCAATTGGAACAAATTGCATCCCAATAAAAATAAGCTAAAAAGCTTCGGTATTGGATTAACCCAACTACGTAAACTTGCTAAGAAAATCGGACGGGATCATGAATTGGCATTAGAGCTATGGAAAAGTGAATATTATGATGCAAGAATCATTTCCCTGCTCATAGATGACCCTAAATTGATTACTCAAGAACAAGCTGAGATGCAAGTCGATCAATTGAAAGGAGGCCATTTAGCTCATGTATTTTCTTCCTGTGATGCTACTCTTGCCAAAACCCCATTCACTAAAGAACTGGCAGATAGGTGGATTGTATCGGATGACCTTATGAGAAAACAATGTGGTTATGGATTGCTCTATGAGCTATCAAAGTCCAAGAAAAAAAGCGCCCCTGACAATAAATACTTCCTATCCCAGATCAAATACATTGAAGAATCATTCAAAAAGGAATCCATACCTATTAAAATGTCAATGGGTGGTGCATTATTGGGGATGGGTAAACGTAACCTGGAATTGCATGGCCCTGCTTTAAAAGTTGCTCAAATGATGGGGCCTATTGATTTTGATAAAAGAGGAAAATGTGATCCTTTTGACGTAGCAAAAAACCTGAATAGTGTTTATGTTAAGGAGAAGTTTGGGATATAAGTTATAAACTCATTTGTATTTATTTAAAGGTCCAATGCCTTCAAAGCTCCTTCTAAGCCTTCTGGACGTACATAAATGATGTAGCCAAATCCTCCTTTCCCACCTGTAACCCCCATCGATGCATACACATTGACATTGGCCAGGAATAGTTTATTATGTATTTCTTCTAATGCTCCCAATTCATCATCACCTTGAACAAGGATGGCAGGGTGTGGTCCATCAAGTGTCCATCCTGCCATTTTAGCTTCTGCTATAAATTTTTTAGAGTCATCCGGAAAAATCGTGAGTTGGGCATTAGAAGGTCCGGTAGGTACCGCTACAAAAGCAACTTGATCAATACCCAATCCAGCCAATTGAGTCAATATATTATATGCTGATCCTGGCTGATCTTTTGTGTTTGTATAAAAGTATTCAACTTTTCGAATTTTGTGTGCCATGGATAAAAGGTTTACTCAATTAAAAAACATGAATAAACCTCTAAATAATTTCCAGTTTATTGTCTTATTCTGAAAATGATCAAGATTTCAAGGAAAAACTAATTAGCCATCTTATAAATGGCCGTCGATCATCTTAATTAAAGCTCGAGAGTTTCTGAGAGAGAATTCCAATTCTTCCCTTGTTTCAGTAAATAAAATCCGTTTGAAATTACTGATACCCTGGAAAGTAGCGGCAAGATGAGCCGGATCTATATTTTTCCATACCAGTCCATCAACCAATGGTCCCTGATCATGAATTCCAGTAGATCCAAATGTATATGTATCCACATAAGAAGTAATCTTTCCTTGATAGTCATTGGTGGTTTTCTCTATCCTCGATCTATAAGTAGCCTTCTTATTGTAGAAATTTTTTACTTCAGATTTAAGCTCATTTGGTAAATTCTCAATGAGCCCGGTTTGATTCAGGCTGTTGTATGCATTGGTATTATAAGTTATTTGTGCTCTCCAATTTGGATTGAATTCATGACGCATGATTTGAATCAATGTATCCAATGTGGCGCCAACTTTGGCTACCCTATCCCTCAAAGATTCATTGAAGTCATACTGATCAACAATAAATGGAAGGTTTTCATTGATCAACAATGTATCCTGGATTAGATCTTCTTGGAGTGCAATAAGTAATTCATTCACTTTCGAAGCTGTCTTCTTGTTTTCGTTCCATGTATTGATTTGAAGGGCAATCATTATTCCAACTACAATCAGTACAATTTCTCCAATTGCATAGAGAATATACTTTTTTACAGATCCAGTTTCCATCAATGATCGTCTGACTTTTCTAAGAAATGTGAACATTCCGAAAATTAAGAATTACGAGTTTAGATTTACTATTTTGGATTAGAATTAAATGAAATTAGATCCCAATTATTAAAATATATAAATGGCTAAGTCGCTGGAAAACACTTCATTAGTTCAGTTAAATTAATATGGGTTCGAGGTTTAAACCTCAAACAGCGTAGAAAATTAGCATTTGAATAAAGTTATAGGGTTGTATTTATGATTATTGTTTTACCACCACCCCAATATCTTCCACCACAAAAGTCCGACAAGAATCCAAATAAACATATGGAATATTGATATCGCGAATCCAACAGAAAACCACTTAGGAGCTGTTACATATCCTAATCCAAAATAAATAATGATGGGTCCCGAAGAATAATTGGTCGTACAACCACATAGACAAGAAAAATAAGCGAAGACCGCAGCTGCCACATAAGGCTGTCCATTTAATGTAAAACATACTGCAAGAAAAGGACCTGCCATTGCGGCAATATGAGCTGTCAGCATTGAAAAAGCATACATAGAATAGAAATAAATGATACCTAAAATCAAAATAGCAGCCAGACCTGTGACTCCACCTACTGAGGCTTGTACATTTTCTACAAACCACTGAATAAAACCGTATTTAAGCAGCAAATTGGCCATCGTAAGCAAACCTCCTAACCACACCAAAGTATCCCAGGCCATTTCATTTGTAATTACATCTTTCCAACTTTGGGCTTTAGTAATGAGGAGAACGATCACAGCAATCATTGCCACGGTTGTTGTTCCAAAACCATGAAGAAATTTAGTGGTCCATAATAAGAGAAGGAGAATGAGTACAACAGCCATTATCTTTTCATTTCGGCTTATAGGTCCCATTTCTTTAAGCAATCGACTGGCCTCCTTTTGAGCCAAATGACCATCCTTTATCGTAGGTGGTGCAAGCTTAGCAATTAGATGTGGTAAGATGAGCAGGGCTACCAATCCGGGCACGATCGCACCCAATGCCCACGTTCCCCAACCAAAATCTATATCGTAGACATCTTTGACAGCCTTAGTAACGATTGGATTTGCAGCCATTCCTGTCATAAACATAGATGCAGCGATCAGATTTGCATGAGCGCCTACTAGACTCAGAAATATTCCTGCTCTATCAGGCTTATTGGATTGATGTGAGCCCAAAGACTGAGCCAATGAGTTAACTATAGGAGCATGGATACCTCCTCCTCTTGCAGTATTAGAAGGCATGACTGTGGCAAGTAGAAACTCTGATCCACATATCGCATATGCCAGCCCTTTTATTGTTTTCCCCAACCTGAGTACGAGCCACAAGGCAATTCTTTTACCAAGTCCCGTATTTATCATAGCTCCTGCCAACAGAAAGGCTGCAATCACCAACCAAACTGTTGCATCTGCAAAGCCCGAAAGTGATTCTTCAAGTGTTATTGTGCCAGAAGCAATAAGAATGACTAAACCCGTTAAAACCATCATTCCAATGGGAAAAGGACGGAGGATAAAACTTGTTATAACTGCGATGAAGACAGCAAAAATCCTCCATGCATTTATAGGCACTTCATTGGTCCCGGCAAGTACCCATAAAGTTATTCCAAGTAGAAAACAGATAAATAGTTTTGAATATTGACTGTGGTTCTTCACTCCCTTAAGATGAGAAGAAATATTCAAATTATGATTTTAGATTTACGATTTTAGATTTGAGATGAAGTTTAAATGAAATTAGATCCGAAACAATGAATCGTAGGAGAGTTCAATTCACAACAAGATCGCTTCATCTGGTCAAGTAAATAGGTATTGGTTCGAGATCACACAACTGAAGACAAATAGGTTTAATTTCCTTTAATAAATTTAAAGGATTGAGGTGTTTTCCCTTTTATTTTTACAGAAATTAAATACATACCTTCCGGTAAATGTGTAACATCTATTTGATCTGATTGATCTCTGAATGACCTCTGCATTACTTTGTAGCCATTCAAGTCAAAAATCGACAACTGAATGTCTTCAGTGACATCTTGGGAAATCTCTATGTTTATAAACAATGAAGATGGATTAGGGTATATTTTAATATTGAAATCGAGATCTTCATTAAAGGAAGTGGTATTACTACTAATATCCCGGACACATCTGCAATGATTAAAAACAATCTGGGCATCTCCTTGAGGACCTCGGTACTGAGGGTAATCATTGGGATCCCCCGTCTTTGGGTCACTGCGTTGAGCACCTGCACCATGGACATCAAGAAGCACATCATTGACCCTTCCAAGGGCCTGTCCAAAAGCAATATAAACTGCTCCTGAGAATGGATTACTACCATCGAGATGCGTAGTGGAAGTCCAAAAATTAGGATAATGTCCTGGATTTCCACCCGGATCATCAATTTCAGTGGTGTTGAAAAGCGAATCTATTGCAGGTGATGATGTTGCTGTTGGACTCCGATCATAATCAACGATTGAATGCAATTCTTTAGCATGTGGTAAATGCCAATCTTCATAACCTCCAAGCGTTAAATTTTCGCAATACTCGATAGAGGATAACCAATCTCTTCCTATGCCATCATCAGCCTTCTGCCACATCAGCATGGTTGTACTATCGGTGATCGTTTCATCACCATTATCATATAACAGGTTCTTTCCATAATACTCATTCCCTCTTACGAGCCTAAAATAAAATGAATTGGGCGATCCATTCCTTGGCTGATATTTGGGGTAACCCTTAATACGACCATCAATAAAGTTCACTCCAAATATTGTAGTATCCTTACCATAGGTAAGCCCGTTGTAATGTGTGTTGCTCCATGTCTGTGCATCAATTTCTCTTTCTCCGGCAGCCACATCACCCAAAGGTTGAATGAAATAATCTGTATCAATAAAACTTAAAATTGCTGATTCTCCCCGGACCTGGCCCGTGAACAAAATTAGAGAATACAATTCCTTTATTGATGGAACACGCCAATCTTCATACCCCCCTAAGGTCGACGTATCGGCTTTGATTAAGGCTTCAGCAAAAGTAATTTTGTCACCCATATCTTGTTCCCACATCAATCCTGTGACATGATCTGTTACTGTGCCGTCTCCATTATCAGAATAAGAAGGAGTATTGGTTACCCTACCTGCATCTTGCCAGTAGAAAACCTGATCAGAAGAAGGTGATTCCAGAAGAATGTCATCAATTGAATAAAAATCTTCTACCCCAGTATGAACAACAGGATAATGATCAACTTTTCCTTCCCCAGAAGTCATTGTATCTTCTGTATCGATATTAAGTATCTCATTCAGAACACTATCTAATCGTTCTTTAATTTTTTGCTGGTCAGATGTTAATCCTGCAAGAATCAAATCATTCTCCTCAAATGGGTCAATCTCCAGGTCATATAGTTCTTCATCCTGACCATTTCTGATTAATTTATACCTTTCATTTCTTACTGTATGTCTTTCTTCTTCACCGTTCTCTTCATTACTACCTATTCCCATATAATTATATTCCCTGTTCACTCCTACTGATGTTGAGAGTAAGTGTTTAAAGCTTAAGGCATCATTGATTTCGCTATTGGAAGCAGGGTCAACAATTTGGGAAATAGTTGCATACAGATCTGTTACATTAACAAGGGCAAATTCATTCTCATTCACTCTTGTTACTCCATGTCCTGAAATAATCATCGGAACATGGATCCCTCCTTGATAAAGACTGCCCTTACCCCTACGTTCAGGATATGTCTGCAGCATATTGTTAGGTGTGCCATTATCCCCAAGAAAAATGATTATCGTATTGTTAAGCACATCGTCAGGAATACCATCTATCAATCTACCGATCTCAAAATCCAATGATTCTATCATTGCCCGATATTGCTGCTTATTACTATTGGTCATGGGTTGAGTAAACGTGCCATCCGGAGGTACATGATATGGAGTATGGGGAGCTGCATGAGCCAACCACATCAACCATGGATCAGATTGAGAATTGATCCAGTCTATAGCGTAATCGGTAAAATAACTGGTTGCATAATCTACACTGTTAGAAACAATACCATCCTCAATTTTCTCCCATTGATAATAATCTTCAACACCTCCTCCTATGAATCCCATAAATTCGTCAGCACCGTGATCAAGTGGATGATCCGGGTCGTTGCGACGAGATAAGTGCCATTTCCCGACCACACAAGATTTATAGATCCCATCTGTTCTTTCTGTAATTTCTTTAAAAATAGATTTTTGATTGGTTGTTAAGATCCCTGGAACATTGTTCACGCCATTATTGATCCCGTATTTTCCTGTCAGAATAGCTGCCCTGGTTGGTGAGCAAACAGGTGCTCCCCATACATTCCTAAAAGTAAGTCCAGAACTTCTTAGCTGATCAATATTTGGTGTACCTGGAAGATTTGATCCCACTTCATAACCTTCTAGCATATCTACACCCATGTCATCTCCAATGATAAATAGAATATTTGGGTGATCTTGTCCATATGTAATAAACACCGACAAGAAACATATGCAAATACTTAAAAAACATCTAGAAAACAAAATCGGGAATGTAAACATGTGAGAGACAAATCTAGTATCTAAAAAGTGTTTGACTCTAATTAATTGAAATGGTTTAATTAATTAGGAAGATACGCACAAATTATTCTTGAATGGTTATTTTAATCCTTCAATTGTGTTCTGAAGATATCAGAAATGAAAGAACCTAACAGATGTCGATTTTGTTTATTTATTAACATCTCCAATCTAAGTTCCCTGTGAAGAATCGGAAAGAAAGTGTTACTAATTTAATGCCCTCCTCCAAACATGATTCACTGAGACTTCTATTAAATCATGAAATATGAAAAGGAGATCATTTATTCAAAAATCAACTGTTGCAGGCCTGGGTTTGGTAGGGGTACCAACGTTATTTAATTCTTGCAGCACATTCAGACGTAACTATCCATATGTGTCTTCCCTCCACCCCGGTTATGGTCCATTACAAACAGATCCAGAAGGCATTCTAAACC
>JABDLO010000515.1 GCA_013002995.1 Saprospiraceae bacterium
CAACAAGATGGAGGAAGATCACTGGAAGAAGCAACAAAGCTGCTTGTAGATCAGCACCCTGAGTACTCCACTGAAATTGAAGCATTTTATGGAAGGTGGGAAGAAGAAATGCTCGGCGGTGCCTTACAAGGAACTGTTGATGTATTAAAATCATTTATTGATAATCCGGATTATAAGGTTTTTGCATTGACCAATTGGTCAGCAGAAACATTTCCATTTGCAAGGAAAAAGTTTCCTTTTTTAAAGTGGTTCGATGGCATTCTGGTTTCAGGAGAAGAAAACATGAAGAAACCCGATCAAGCCATCTATGAATTGATTTTGTCGAGATATGATATTAATAAAGATTGTGCATTGTTTATCGATGATAGTCAGAGGAATGTTGAAGCAGCAGTAAAAACAGGAATAAAATCAATTCATTTCCAAAGTCCGGCACAATTAGAAAACAGCTTGAAGAATATGGGTATTTAATGATATCATTCATTTGATTTCTTTTAAACCATGTTTCTTATTTAATTTTTCAATCCCTACATTTGCAAATCTTTGAAAAAAAGGCATTTGCATAATAATGCAATTCCTGTATCAAATCAAATATCAACTTCAATATGGATCAGAAAATCATTTATACTAAAACCGACGAGGCCCCAGCATTAGCAACTTATTCCTTCCTTCCCATCATTAAAAAATTTACAGGAGCAGCAGGAATTCAAGTAGATCTTGAAGATATATCGCTTGCGGGAAGAATCATATCTACTTTCCCGGAGAATCTATCTGATGATCAGAAACAGCACGATGCACTCGGATTACTGGGTAAAAAAGTGCTTCAACCCGATGCCAATATCATCAAGCTACCCAATATCAGTGCATCTGTACCACAATTGAAGGCTGCCATAAAAGAGCTGCAACATCATGGATACAATATTCCGGATTTTCCTCAGGAACCATCTAATGATGAAGAACAAGCGATCCATAACAGGTATAAGAAGATTTTAGGAAGTGCAGTGAATCCGGTCTTAAGAGAAGGTAACTCTGATCGACGAGCTCCAAAGCCTGTGAAAGAATATGCTAAGAAAAATCCACACAGGATGGGTGCGTGGAGCAGTGATTCCAAGACCCACGTTGCAACAATGTCAGAAGGAGACTTCCGGTCCAATGAAAAGTCAGTCACGATTGAAGGAGCCAGCAGTGTTTCGATCAGACACATTGGAGAAGATGGTAGCACCACGATGTTAAAGGAAAGAATTGCTCTTCTTGATGGTGAAGTGATTGACGGTACTATGATGAGTAAGAAAAAACTAAGATCCTTTCTGGAGCAGCAGATTAAAGATGCTAAAGATCAAGGTGTTCTTTTTTCTCTTCACATGAAAGCCACGATGATGAAGGTATCAGATCCCATCATCTTCGGTCATGCAGTAAGAGCGTACTTTTCTGATGTATTTGAGAAATACAGCTCAGAATTGGAGGAAGCTGGTGTCAATCCTAATAATGGATTGGGTAATGTTCTTGCAAGTCTTAGCAATCTGGAAGAAGAGAAAAGAAAAGAAATAGAAGGAGCTATTGAAGATGCCATTGCTCAAGGTCCTAAGATTTCAATGGTCAATTCAGATAAAGGCATTACCAATCTTCACGTTCCTTCTGATGTGATCATCGATGCTTCCATGCCGGCTATGATTAGAAACGGAGGGCAGCTGTGGGACCTGAACGGAGACACCATGGATACCAAAGCTGTCATTCCTGACAGCAGTTATGCAGGCATCTATCAAGAGACCATAGATTTCTGTATTAAACATGGAGCTTTCGATCCGGCAACCATGGGTACCATCCCTAATGTAGGCCTCATGGCGCAAAAAGCAGAAGAATACGGATCTCATGATAAAACATTCGAAATATCGGCTTCAGGTAAAGTTGAAGTTGTAGATGACAATGGAAATGTATTGATCTCGCACGATGTTGAAGAGGGAGACATCTGGAGAATGTGCCAGGTAAAGGATGCTCCTATTAAGGATTGGGTGCAACTAGCCGTGAGAAGGTCAAGGGCCAGCAGTACTCCTGCTGTTTTCTGGTTGGATGAAGATCGGGCACACGATGCAGAATTGATAAAAAAGGTCAATGAATACCTAAAAGATGAAGACACTGATGGATTAGAAATAAAAATCTTATCTCCGGTTAAAGCAACCAGGTACTCCCTGGAAAGAATGAAAGATGGTAAGGATACGATCTCCGTTACCGGAAATGTATTGAGAGATTATAACACTGACTTATTCCCTATCCTTGAATTGGGTACAAGTGCCAAGATGCTTTCCATCGTACCATTGATGAATGGTGGTGGATTATTTGAAACCGGTGCCGGTGGATCTGCTCCTAAACATGTACAGCAGATTGTAAAAGAAAATCATTTAAGGTGGGATTCACTTGGAGAGTTCCTTGCTCTTGCTGCTTCTCTGGAGCACCTGGCAGAAACATTTAAGAATAATAAAGCTCAAGTATTGGCTGATGCACTTGATCAGGCGACCATAGATCTCCTCGACAATCGTAAGTCTCCATCCAGAAAGGTGAATGAGTTGGACAATCGTGGAAGTCATTTCTACCTTGCTATGTATTGGGCCAGGGCTCTTTCACAACAAGATGAAGACAAAGATTTGAGAGTATTCTTTACTCCTGTTGCTGCTACATTGAAAGCTCATGAAGAAGTCATTGTTGATGAATTAATAAAAATCCAGGGACAACCTGTGGATATGGGTGGATACTATCATCCCGATGAGGATTTAGTTTCTCAGATTATGCGTCCAAGTCCGACATTGAATGGGCTGATTGATGGATAAATAAAACTTTCATGATATAGGATATCATCAACGGCCATGAAAGTCGAAATGAATAATATTTTGATCACTTTTATACTAAACCCTTTCCCGTTTCCCTTAATAATGGAAATGCAAACGGCCAAAATATCATCCATTTCTAAAAGACTTTCAGAAAAAAAGCCGTGATTGTGTAAATCATGGCTTTTTTAATGTGCTAATATTTTGTGTTTACGCAGAAAAACTGGTTCCACATCCCCCATTGTCCTTAGTATGAACACAACTTAAATCAAAACTGCTTTTTGAAGTTTGCAACTTCAAAGCCATATTAATTGTGACTGTCACTGGTCCGATATATAGATAAATTTCTGATATTGGTTAGAAGTTGCATATGTCGACCTTTGGTGGAAACTTTAAACAGCAGGGTAAATATTGGTTCGAAGTTGCAAACTTCGAACAGCTAAATAAAAAAGCCATGATTGTAAAATCATGGCTTTTTTAATATGCTTATTTTAAGTTTTTATGCAGAGAAACTGGTTCCGCAACCGCAGGTGTCAGAAGCATTAGGGTTGTTAAAGGTGAAACCTCTGTTGTTTAATCCATCCAACCAGTCAATTTCCATCCCAAGCAAGTAGATGGCATGTGATTTTTCCATCAACACTTTCATTCCACTCACTTCATATATTTCATCCTTTTCTTTCTCTACATCAAAACCCAGGATATAACTGAATCCTGAACATCCTCCTCCTTTCACTCCAACTCTTACTCCATAGTCAGCAGGAACATTTTGCTCTTGCATAATTCTTTTCAATTGCTTAACTGCTCCTTCTGTAAGAGAAATGGGTTCTGTTTTGGTTTGTACATCACTCATATCGTCGATAATTTTTTACAAAAATAATAATTAATAAAATCTTTTAACAATCTATGAGATAACATCCTTCCAGTTGATTAAGTTTCGATATTTTTGTCCTGGCCAAAACCTTATGGAATGAATGAAGTAGTAATAGCCTTATTAGAAGTCATTAAGTACACGGTTCCTGCTCTTGTGGTATTTCTTACCGTGTATTTCATGATGAAAAAACACTACAGCAATCAATACAGCCTCAGATTACTTGAATTAAATAAGGATCAGAAAGAAAATACATTACCACTTAAGCTTCAGGCATATGAAAGACTGGCATTATTCTGCGAGCGAATCAGGCCTGATCAATTAATCTATCGACTGAATAGTCCGGGCATGAAAGCAGGCGAATTGCGTAATGCATTGCTTATTTCCATTCAGAAAGAATTTGAGCATAATCTGACTCAGCAGGTTTATGTGTCTGACAACCTCTGGAAGATCATCAGTTTATCAAAAAATGAATTGATCAATTTAGTAGGATCAACAGGAACAGGTAACAATGAAGAAAGCAATGCACTAGCTGAAGAAATACTAAAATCATATAGTACACTTAATATCAATCCACTGAATCAGTCTTTGCTCGCAATTAAGAAAGAAGTAGAGCTGATTCTTTAATCATATCCATACTTAACTTATGTGTAAAAACACCGTAAACAGGGTACCAAAAGTACTGCATAGACTCGTCATCGTATTTATAACAATGACTCTGATCTCATCCTGTTCTAAGGAGATACAACACATCTCTTCTATCCATTCTGAAAATTATCGCATTGATAAAAGGCAACCGTCTGATGATGATGAAATTGCTACACTTATTGCACCATATAAGGAAAAACTTGATGCTACGATGAATGAGGTGATCGGTACTGTAGAAAAAACAATGAATAAATCGAAGCCTAATTCCGCATTAAATAATTGGATGGCAGATGTCTTATTATCCCAGGCAAGAAAAAATGCCGGTGAAGTGGACTTTGCTCTTCAGAACTATGGAGGTATCAGAATTCCATCATTGGCTAAAGGAGATGTAACAGTTGGAAAAATCTACGAGTTGATGCCTTTCGATAATATGTTGGTGGTATTATCCGCTGATGGTAAAGTAGTTCAACAGATGATGGACAGGATAGCAGATTATGGTGGTTGGCCGGTAAGCGGTGGAACCACCTTTAGGATTGATAATGGTAAGGCGGTAGATATCATCATCAACGGAAAACCAATTAGCCTCAATAATAAATACACATTTGCATTACCGGATTATATAGCCAATGGAGGTGACGGGAGTGACTTTCTATCAGCTACAGAAAGAACAGATTTAAACCTATTGGTAAGAGATGCCATCATTCAGGAAATCAAAGATGTGAATGGAAAGATCTCTTACAATGATGAAATAAGAATTAAGACACAATGATAGACAGACGTAGATTCATTAAGCAAGCCGGAATGGCAGGTGTTCTTTATTCTGTGGGACAAGCACCATGGTTTACAGATCAACCGGAACTTTCTCACCTTACCATTCTTCATACTAATGATGTTCATTCAAGGATAGATCCATTTCCTGATGATGGATCACGCAATGCAGGGGCAGGGGGAGCCGTGCGACGTGCACAACTGATAGAAAAGATAAGAAG
>JABDLO010000010.1 GCA_013002995.1 Saprospiraceae bacterium
GACTCAGACATAAGCGTTAATTTAGACTGTGCCTCACTGGATTGAGGAAGTGCAGTAGGATGTATCTGGGTAAAGCTTGGTGCTGCAAAATATGCCCCACGTTTGTGTGCCTTCCATATGGCACTGCCATTACACCCGATTGCTAAAGTAGACAATCTGAATACTCTTGAATACCCACCAGTCGCCAATACCACAGCGTCTGCAGCGTATCGTTTTAATTTGCCGGTTACGAGATCTCTTACAATAATCCCTTTCGCTTTGTGGTCAATGACAACAACATCCATCATCTCACTTCTCGGGTACATTTTCACCTTTCCTGCTTTCACCATTTTCTTGAGCTGGGAATAAGCGGCCAGCAACAATTGTTGACCGGTCTGACCTCGAGCATAAAAAGTACGTTGCACCTGTACTCCACCAAAACTACGGTTGATCAATACTCCACCATACTCTCTTGCAAATGGAACGCCTTGCTGCACAAAGTGATCTATCAATGGAGCAGATAATTCTGCAAGCCTATATACATTGGCTTCACGCGACCTGAAGTCTCCTCCTTTCAATGTGTCATAAAACATCCTCCAGACACTGTCTCCATCATGTTGATAGTTCTTAGCTGCATTGATTCCTCCCTGGGCAGCTACAGAGTGTGCCCTCCTGGCAGAATCCTGATAACAAAAACATTTTACTTCATACCCCAACTCAGCAAGTGTAGCAGATGCTCCTGCTCCTGCAAGCCCAGATCCAACAACAATGACAGACAATTTCTTTTTATTGGCAGGATTAATCAGTTGTGCTTTGATCTGATAATTTCTCCATTTTTCCTCTAACTTTCCTTCCGGTATTTTTGAATTAAGGGTCATGTGAATTATTACTTAAGATAAACGATGAAAGGAATGATTCCAAAACCGATGGCAATGATCGCAGCATATATGATTGAAATCCGACTCAATACCCTAAGGCCATTATTGTGATAAAAGCCTAGTGATTTAAATGCACTCTTAAGGCCATGATGGAGATGCAATCCCAGTGGGATCATGAGCACCGTATAAAATACTACAAAATAAATATTCTGGAAAAGGGTGTAAGTGACTTCGTATACATCTTTATTACCATAGGCATCCATTCCCACACTTTCTCCAATATTCAACTTTATCCTCGCCCAAAACTGGCCCAAGTGCACCACAATAAAAATGAGAATCAGGATTCCAATCAAGCCCATATTTTGCGATGTCCATGTACTGTTTTCTTTAGAATTATTTATAATATATTTTTCTGGCTTTGCCCTGCGATTCTGGATTGTGATGATCAAGGCATAAATTACATGCAAGATGATTGTTAGATAAAGTACATAGGCAACCACTTTGATTAAAGGATTTTCTCTCAGAAAAGTAGAATAGCCATTGTACATTTCTCTTGCTGCCTCCTCCGGAAATAGCAATAATGCATTTGCCGAAAGGTGTACAACTAAGAATAAACAGAGGAACAGCCCTGTGAGGGCGATGATGCTTTTCCTAAATATTAAATTCATATTTAATCAATTAAACTTCTCAGCCCTTTTCATTAGCTTGTCTAAGTTGGGTTCACTTTTATCATTTGGTAATCCCGGGTGTATACAAGCCGCCGGACATTTTTCAGCCGCAGCAACGATTTTAGCATAAGTCCCTCCCGTAGGATTATGGACCACAGCTTGTTTATCATCGTTATATTTAAATACAGCTGGAAGTGCATCTATACAATCATTACAGGATGTACACTCATCCGTTTCTATCCATGCTTCAGCCTGTACAACTTTATCTTGCTTAATCTCTGGAATTTCCTCTGCCTCAGTTGTTAAATCCGGGGAATGGCTTTCCATTTCTTTCGGAGGTTCTGCAGAATTAGTTATAGAATTCAGGACTTGAGAAATATCCTGATCTGAATCTATTAATCTATAAAGAATTCTAGTCAGGGATTGCTCTAGATCTGCAGATCTCATTGAATCATATTTAGCTTCCAGCTCTTCCCTCAAGGAAATTAACTCTGATTCTTTCTCCTGGACTACTTTAGATTTAAATTCATCCATGTCCTGATCTACTCTTTCGCTGAACCCTCCGTCTAAATCTTTGATGAAAGACCAGAAATCAAGTCTTCCTCTGATACGTTGAATTACGGAAACAGGTACTACGGCTTTTTTTAAGCTAAGGTCCTTATCTACCAACCATACTATCGGGATTTTGCCTTTAGATGAACCAGGATCACCCTCCAGATATTCTGAAATGGGTATCAAAGTATCGTCTTTACTGTTAAAAGGTAATACTTCAACAAAGTCCTCAGCTTCGCCATTCATCACAAATACATCACACGGGGTAAGGTTAAAATCATGAGAATCTGCACCATTAGTAGATTGAACATCCAGTCGATATGAAGGAAAATCAAGTTCTATTTGTGCATTCTTACTGATATCCAATCGATCTCCAATGTGATTACCCCTATTGACTTCATATTTAATTCGTGGAAAAGCTCTGCTTTCAATCGCAGCCTTAACCAATAATGTATTGTGCTTCACACCATAAGATTCAGATGATGGGAGTAATAGATTCCAAAATGTAGGAAATGGAGTATCTATCTCATCATCAATTGCATCATTAAAGGCAAAAGGTGTATCTAAACCACTCTGAAAAAAGTTTACATCCCGTCTGAATATGACAAGGCTTGCAATGTCCAGATGAGTGTCGTCACTAATATCACCCTTAGGGTTTAGAATATCATTTGTTTTGGTTATTGAAAATATTTTTACGAGTGAATCCTGTGATAAAAGGGCAAGCAAATCTTTCGATTGCTCCATTAACTCTCCGCCTTCCTCAACAATAATGATGGGTCTGAAATATATGAGGTCCTCGTCACTCAAGTGAGATCTACTAAAACCATTGAAATAGGAATCATGTAATTCTTCATCATATTGTTGATTCACTTCAAGCTCAATAATTCTGATGGCACAAATGACATCAATGAAAAAATCCATTTCTTTTTTGAAAAATTCATTTGCCTTAGAGCAAGGAGAATCAAAACAAGTTGTTACATCTGCTGACGTAATAACATCATCCAATAAGTATTCTTTATTTATCTTCTCAGAAACAAAAATAATCCCTGAATTAGCAGAGTATTTGCTTTTTGCTTCTGTTAGCACCTCATGATATTTCCTTAGTCGACTCAGTCTTTCCTCAGGTAGAGAAGACATTTCAAGACTAGGAGTCATATCCTTGATTCGGTCCATAGAAACCAGATCATCAGCAAAACCAAAAGATTGTTTAATGCTTTCAGGTTCGCTTCCATTAAGGAGCAGAATTTCATTTACTTCAGACAAGCTCTTTTTTAAGAGCAATTGAAAAGCCTGGTTCCTTACTTTACGTCTTCCCAATTGCAAATTGAGAATTTTAAACGCCGTTGAATCAGAAAGGTCAATTACAACAGCACTCTTACCCATTAATTGTTGTAATACACGCTGGCACTGATCATTGAAAGTTTCTTTATCCTGAAATTCAGATTCCTTTTCTTTAATTGCATCAACAGTCACCTGAATTAGTAATTCATAATTATATGTTTTACCTTCAGTATAGGCTTTATCCTGAAGGTTAAGAATAATTGGTGAGAGATGATTCATTAATAATTCGACTTGATCTGAATTAAAGTGATCTTTCAGTACTTCATCGACCTCAGCCTGAAATTTTCTCAGTTTAGAAGTGTCGTAATCCCATATTAAAGGATAAGTAATACTTAAGGAATCATTCCTTAAAAAATGATCAAATAAAACAGGCATCCCCATTTTCTGTGAAGGGCTTCTCTTTTTCTTACCTGTAAGGAAAAATTTTTGTAAGTACCTTCTGTAAACTTTATATTCTTCAGAAGTCCAGGATGACGAATGATCTAACACAGGTAACTCTTTTTTATTATTTGCTACTTCAGAAGTGTCATTCATATTTGATTTATCAGTTTCAGTCATGATTGAGAATTTCTGATGGTGTAACTGTCTAATAATGATTCAACTGCTATTTTTTTCTCAGCTATACTCATTCCAAGATTATGGGCACCGTATTCATCATATCTTGGATTTGAGGTATTTTGATAGAATAAGCCTACGGGGATTCCATCTTTAATTTCAGCAATCTCCCGAGCTTCATTCATATCTAATGGATCGTGTTCAATCACTCGAGTGAAAGCATTTTTAGCTTTGTCCTTTAACTGGATTCCATTTTCATGGTTGAGAAGCACAAGTTTTTCCGGATCACCTGAAATATCTTTGTAAAGATCTTTCATGAACGCCGGGCATCTCTGTACAATCCTCACGAATGCAAGTCCGGGATGATCTGCTGCCTTGCTGATTGTAGCGTACATGTGGGCAAAATTCCAATCAGTAGTCTGTGCAACAAATGATACATTGGGCAGACTCAAGGTAGTCAGCGTCGGATTTATAGGAGGAAGTATCGAACCTCTAGGATGCGTATTGGAATGTGTTCCCAGAGGGCTTGTAGGAGAAGTCTGCTTTTTGGTAAGTCCGTAGATACCATTGTCAAATAACAGTACAACCATTTTCATATTATACCTAATGGCATGGACCCAGTGCCCTGCTCCGATCGAGCAACAATCACCATCTCCTGTTATCGCAAAAACATGTAAGTCGGGCCTTCTGAACTTAACGCCACAAGCAACCGGGAATGCACGACCATGCAGTCCATGAAAACCATAAGTACCCATATAGTGCGGGAACCGGCTGCTACAACCAATACCAGAAACACATACCGTTTTTTCAGGAGCGTATTGTTTGTCTTTGCATACCCGCTGCACTGCTGTCAATATAGAATGTCCACCACATCCTGGAC
>JABDLO010000024.1 GCA_013002995.1 Saprospiraceae bacterium
TATTTCTCAGGAGTATCATATCTCCATGTCCATCTCAATCTGTTGAACCCATCTCTGACAATTTTAGGTTGAGCATTAAAATACTTATCGTCTCCAAGCTCCGGGTCTGGAATAGTAGTATTAGATAATAATTTATCCATCTCACTCTGCCAATAGTATTGGTCCTCTGCCGGATCATGTGCATGAGGTGCACTGAAGCTTAAGGATAAGCAAAATGGCTTTTCACTTGAAGCATCTTCTATAAAATCTAATGCTTTCTGCCCGGTATATCTTGTTAAGTGAACCGTATCTTCTCCAATGGTTTTATAATAATATCCTCTCTTATCTTTGAATCGGTTATTGCGATCATAAGATTCATATTCATCAAATTGCTTTTCTAAATCATTGTACCTGACACCATACTTACCAAAAAATCCAGTATGATATCCATTATTTTTAAGAAGGGTTGGATATGAGTTTTCCATGTACTCTTCTCTTACATTTCCCGTCTGAAAATTAAAGTTATGGGCGCGTTCATACAAGCCTGTCAAGATGCTTGCTCTACTTGCAGCACAAATCGGGGTTGTTACGATGGCATTATGAAAGTATGTTCCAGTATTAGCAAGTTTATCCATTTCAGGAGTTTGTACATATTCATTGCCAGTATAACCAATGGCATCAAACCTCTGGTCATCTGTTAGAATAAATATGATATTGGGCTTTTCTTGTGTATTATTTTGCTGAGCTTGAATGCTATTCAAACTGTAGAATACACCTAATAGGATAATGATGAAACCGTAAGTACGCATGTGAGGAATCTTAATTTTATTCAATTAGAAAATGCTTATGATCGCTTAATTGATAAAACTAATGGTTTAATGTCTATATTCTGTCCTGCCCTATCCTGAACCAAACTTTAGCTGAGTATCATAATTCAATGAAAAGCCTACCAGAACGCTTCTCATTCATTGATTGCAATACATGAAATAACCTGAAATCAAGTAATGTTTTAGGAAAAATTAATGGCTTTCTGGTTCAATGCCCCATTTCACTATTGTATTATTGTACATAGCATCAAGCCCCATCTGAACACATTTAGCAGCCTCTGCGCCTGTAATAATATTAGA
Source organism: Saprospiraceae bacterium (assembly GCA_013002995.1). Taxonomy (GTDB): domain Bacteria; phylum Bacteroidota; class Bacteroidia; order Chitinophagales; family Saprospiraceae; genus JABDLO01. The sequence goes on from JABDLO010000024.1 coordinate 1,107, forward strand.
TTTAGGTTGCGTGTTGTTTACAACAGCATCACGAAAATCTATGAGTGCCTGCTTACTGGGTTCAAGGTGTTCAATATTAAGAGGGTATCCTTTGTTTTCATCCCATTTAGCAGTAGCACCACTTACTCCATCCACATCTCCAATTTGCTTATTTTTCTTTCCTTCAGGGTGAAACCATCCGTGTTTCATATCAATGATGATGGTTCCTTTATCTCCCATAACATTAATCTGATAACCATCTTTTGCGTTACTGGTAAGGCATGTAAATTTGGCCGTAACACCACCCGGGTAACGATAAGTAAGGTGAACATTATCAAAAGTTTCTCTCCCATCTTTCCAATAGTCAATTCCACCAACACCCATAACCTGGTCAGGAGTTTCTTCAAGGACCCAATTGACGAAATCAATTTGATGAGAACACAGTTCAGCTGTTAGACCTCCAGAGAATTCTCTATACATCCTCCAGTTAATTGCTCTTTCAAATTGTGGATCTGGAACCGGCCTTCTCCAATTTCCATGTCTATTCCATTGACATTCAATTGAGATGATGTTTCCGACCTTCCCATTCTTGATTAAATCTACAATGTGGGTATAAAGCCTTGAGCTGTGATATTGATGCCCGGTCTGAAAAATATTCTTCGATTGCTTAGCCTTGCTTACGAGCGCATCGATTCCCTGATAACCCTTTGCCAAGGTCTTCTCACAATACACATGTTTACCTGCATTGATTGCATCAATTGCAATTTTTGAGTGCGTATTAAATGTGCTGGCTATAATTACAGCATCGACGTCTTTATTGTCCAGAAGTGCTCGGTAGTCTGAATATCCAATTGGGTTGGAATTGGCCTTAGATAATCCTTCTTCAAGTCGAAACGGAAGAATATCACAAGCTGCAATAACATTCAAATTATCAATTGAATTAATAATAGATGTAAGGCCTCCACCACGATCACCTGTACCTATAACACCGATATTTACAGTACTATTATAATTCAATCCAGAATGAAAATTACCATGTAAATATGAAGTGCCGGCTAAACCAGCTGTAGCAATTCCTGCTTTCTTAATAAATGACCGTCTTTTCAATATTTTAAAGTTTTGGTTCCCAACCTGGTTCGTATTCTCTTGACCAAAGTTTCATTGCTTCTCTATCATACATTTTACCTGATTTCTCATCGACATCAAAGCCTTTATTGATCCTGTAAGCAATATTGGCATAATGTGTCAACATCTGTGAAATCGCACCCACTTCTATAGGTGAAGTTAATTTTTCTTTGCCTCTTATCGCATTAAAAAAGTTTACAACGTGCCTTGTTGTTAAATTTCCTCCACCACCTAAAGCTACACCGCCTTCATTACCCCCTGACTTTTTCTCTTTGATCAATTTTCCTTTAAGGTCATAAAGTTCATAACCTCTTCGATCAACCATAACAGTTCCCTTCGTACCATATATTAAAGTACCTCTACCTCGACCATATTTACTATATCCACTTCTGCTGATGCCATCCCATTGAATGATCCTATTGTTTGAGTATTTATAGGTAGCTTCCATTTCATCATACATTTCCCAACCATCATCTTTGTATTGCATTTTATCTGCAATTACTTCAACATACTCAGGGAACTTTACATCTAATGCCCATCGTGCAATATCTAATTCATGTGTAGCATTATTACCCATTTCAGCTGTTCCATAATCCCATCCATACCAATGCCAATTATAGTTCCATGTATCATGGGTATAGTCTCTTCTTGGTGCTGGTCCTTGAAACAACTCCCAGTTCAAACCATCAGGTGGAGCGGCTTTTTCCTGGAGTGGAACCCTTCCCCTTCCATTGATATAAAATGCAATAGCCTTATAAGCTTCCCCTATAATCCCATTATGGATGTCATTGATGATTTCAATACTTTCAAGAGAAGACCGTTGCTGATTGCCCATTTGGACTACTTTATTGTACTTCTTCTGGAAAGCTACGACAAGTTCATTTTCATGTGGATTATGGCTGCATGGCTTTTCAAGATAAACATGCTGACCAGCTTCCATAGCCATACACGCACCCGGAGTATGCCAATGATCAGGTGTCGCCATAAATACAGCATCAATATCCTTGTCATTAAATATTTTTTGAATATCGCTTTCCAATTTAGGTTGGTAGTCAATTACCTCTCCTACTTTTGCTTTGGCTTTGGTTAACTGCTTAGGCATCACATCACACAGATATACAAGTCGAGCGTTACTGGGTTTTAAAGCAATTCCTTCTATAAATGCAAAATATCTACGACCCAAGCCCTGGATGGCTACATTGATCCTATCATTTGCGCCGATTATATTTCTATAGCTTTTAGCTGACATAGAGGTTAAAGAACCACTCAAACTGGTCCCTATGGCAACTGCAGCAGTTTTCTTTATAAAACTTCTTCTGTTATTTTCCATATTACTTTTCTTTAGGAACTTTAATTTTAATATTTCTGAAAGCAACTCTGTCACCATGATCCTGGAGTAAGATCTGGCCCTTTTCCAGTGTTCCAAAATTTGGCCACTTAGCATATTTACTTTCTGAAACCAATCTTAGAAAATCATTACTTCCACGCTCATATTCTAATACTTTTACATCATTCAACCAGTGCTCGACATGATTATCTATTGAAAGGATATATGCTGAATTCCATTCACCAATGGGGTTGATGGGTTTATTAGGGTCAGCCTGGATCAAATCATACAACGAGCACACTGTTCTGCTCCCTTCATGAGAGCCCAATTTAGCATCTTCATGCAGATCATCATCCAGGATTTGATATTCCAACCCAATCGAAGAACCGGGGCCTTTATTAAGCTCAGTGTCTACATAATATTTAATACCACTATTTGCTCCCGGAGTTAATTTAAAATCCACCTTCAATTCAAAATTTCCATACACTTCTGTGGTCACGATATCCCCTCCTGCAGCTGATTCTGCACCGCCGGAAGCTTCAACAATTAATTCACCATTTTCAATGGTCCATCCGGACCCAGGAAATTCTTCCAATTTAGCACCTCTCCAACCATTGGTTGAATTTCCATCCCATAACATCTCCCATCCAGTGTTCCTTTCATCTACTGTAAGGTTGTTTTTAGTAATAATAGGAGTTAATGGAGACGTGGTTGAATACTTAGAAAGGTCTTCCGTTAATATTTTGGCATTTTTCCACATTACTTTCCTTCCAAGTTTATTCTCATCCTTACCGATAGAATGAACTTGCAGTCCTATAAATCCTGAAGGTGTTTTATCATCAATTAAATAGGATGCCGGAACATCGTTGATCCAGGTTTTTAAGGTGTCACCTATGGCCTCAATCCTATAATGATTCCAATCATTTTGCTTAAAAGCTTTTTGTGCATCCGGGTTGCCTTCAAGGGTATTTAACCATTTACGTCTCCCTTCATCATAGATTCCTCCACTCCACGCACGTTTAGAAGGATCTATTTCAACCTGGTATCCATGTACTCTACCATTCTGATAATAAGAATAACTGTTACTTCTTATTTGTATACCTGAGTTCATGATAGAATCTACTAGAAAGTCAATTTCTAAAATGAAATCACCATACATTTCATTGGAGGTTAAAAAAGTATTTGGTGTATTGGGTGCAGTGGTTCCGATAATTACACCATCTTTATTATCATAGGTAGCCTCCCCTCCTTTAGTATTCCAACCATCCAGAGAATTTTCATTTATCAAATCAACCCAAGGAATTGCTTCCTTCTCTCCACCACAGGAACTCAGTACTGCAAATGATGTTAGTACAAACAGATGTAGGTAGAAATTATTAAATTTAACTTGAACCATATTTAAGAGTTTAAGGAACATTTCTTGAAAAAAAATCAATATAACAAAAACCCCCCATTGTATTCGAGGTCTACAATGGAGGGCTTAAAACTAACCTATTCAATTTCAAATATTTATAACAATCAATTATACTTAAAGGACCAACAATCCTGTATTTACATTATTAATAAGGCTTATTTCTTACAGGGTCATTTAAAAAATGACCTATACCATTGTTAAACACGTAATTGTGCTTTCTTACACGTTCCCATTGTGAAGTTGCACTTGATGGCAATGGAGCCGGAGCCCTATTGATATCAATTCTATACCTGTCATCTCTTCTCATTACAATGACGCCATCTTCTCCAGGTATTAGTGTCTGAAAGATATAATTAACACCATATTCATAAAGTGTAGGAACCTGTTTTACATGTGTAGTAACAATGTGGTATTCTAATACCTTTCTCAATGTTTCAACATCAGCTCTTGCCATTACATCATCAGGAGTTTCGCCTTCTGAAACAGTTGATGATCCTGTAACAATCTGTATCACATCACCTCCTCCAGTGAAAGCATTGTTATTTAAAAGCAAGTAAGTACGGCTGGTATCAGATCCACTATACTCACTTTCCATTCCCGCTCTTTTGATGGCTGCTACCATGTAATTTAATTGCTCTCCCATCAAGTTTCCTTCATCAGACAGGGCGGTATCAAACTGAATAAATTCCCATGCTGTCATATTATCATAAGGATCAGTGAGATCTACTTCAGGTTCGAATTCGAATGCTTCTTGTAGTGATAGGTCACAGCTCGTCATGCTGAACAACATTCCAAATACTATAAAGTATAATGATTTAATATTTATAATTTTTTTCATGGTTGTATATTTTTTAATAACCTGGGTTTTGTTCCAGATTAGGGTTTTCTACTAAATGATCATCAAATATTGGGAATAACAATCTGTCCGGTGTTAAAATAACTCCTCCAGGCACTGTATCCAGGATCGGATTCAGAGTCGAAATTGCTCTATCTGATCTTCTCAAATCCCACCATCTTTCTGCTTCTCCCAATAATTCTAACTGTTTTTCATCGAGTATGTACACTTCACGTTCATCTTGAGTACTACCGAATTCTTCACTGGACACAAGTGGTAATTGTCTTGCTGTTCTTATTTGATTCACAATGTCCAATGCAACATCATCATTTCCAAGAATATTCTCAATTTCAGCCAATGTATAAAGGATTCCAGCATATCTGTATAATACAATGTCACTGTCATCTAAGTCTTGAGAGTAATTTGTTTTGTTATACTTGGCAAGTCTTGCTTCTCCAATCAATTTACTTCCTATCCCGTCAATACCAAGTTCTCTACAGTAATAGTACCTCCAGTCACCATATACCTTTTCAGGTACTCCGTCAGCATCTACATCTTGCGTCAGTATTGGATCTGTATCCGGATACTTTGCAACCCAATCTGCACTGTCAATAGGGAATTTATCTCTCCACTTTCTTTCAAGCACGGGTGAAAGGTGATATGATGGTAATCCTGCAAAAAACAGAGCGAAAATACCTGAACGATTGGCTCTAGTCTGACCAGGATTATCTCTTGATTCTGTGAGATCAAAACGTATTGAAAATATCAATTCAGGTCCAGTCATTATTTTTCCGGGCCCACCTTCCTGGATGTCATTTAAGAAAAGATCCTGCCATGCTTCCGGAGTAGTTACTAAGCTGAATTCATTGGTAGCAATTACTTTCTCCAATGCTGCTTTAGCATTAGCATAATCTTTATTCCACATATAGATATCTGCCTGAAGACACCATATTGAAGTAAGTGTAAATCTGTATTTGTTTTCAATGTTGGCCATCAATTCTTCCGCTTTCAACATATCAGGAATTACCACATCATTCATTATGGTAGCACCATCAGTTTTTGGTAATGCCAATTCTTGTGTTGAACTTTCAACAGGTTCTGTAAATAAAGGCACTCCTCCCCATACTCTGATGGCATCAAAATATGCATATGCTCTCAATGCATGGGCCTCCGCAAGTAAATTGGCATTAAACCCTTCAATCTGAGGGATATACTTAATAGCCAGATTTGCCCTATTGATCATAATGTATAAATCACTCCAATCCACAACACCACCATTCCCTGAGTTTACATCATTGTACAATAGCTCAAGGCTATTGGCATTAGCAGATGCACTTCCTATTGAAAAATTATCTGATCTGAATTCTCCCCAGTTATAATGCTTAAGCCGATATGCACCTTGCATAGCATCATAAATGGCAGCTACTCCTAATTGTGCATCAGCATTGCTTTTCCAGAAACTTGCAGCTCCAATCTCACTGATCGGATCCTCATTAAGTAGGTCACCGCACGACACAGAAAAGAAGGTCATAGCAAGGATAACTCCTACAAATCTTAATTTTATTTTGATATTAAAATATTTCATTTTTTGTCGCTTTATTAATTTTAAAATTGAACTCTTAATCCAGCAATAACAGACCTTGAATTAGGATATCTAAGATTGTCTCTTCCTGGCTGTAATGCACTCCCTCTAGAACCCAATTCAGGATTATATCCTACATAATTGGTCCAGGTAAAGAAGTCATTAAATGATAAATTAAAAGTCGCAGATTGAATTCCACCGATTCCACTGAGTAAGGATTTAGGAAGATCGAAATTAAACCTTACAAATCGCAATTTTATAAAGTCTCCATCAGTCACATAAAAACTGTTAGGACGTTCTCTATTCTGAGGAACTCTATTTAACCTGGGATATTCAGTTACATCACCGGGGTTCATCCATGCATTGTTAATTCTATCAGGACCCGGAGTCTCATTGCTTGAATTAAGATCGTTTCTCAATTCATCATATCTTCTCCATATATCATTTCCAAATGTAAAGTCAAATAGGAAACTAAGAGATAGGTTTTTGTACGATAAATTGTTGGTAATACCTCCGAAGAATTCAGGTAGTCCATTACCTATAACCTGCTTGTCAGCAATGTTAATATCAAAGTCATTGTTTACATCATCCCAGATAATATCCCCACCTTCTAGTGTTCTTCCTGCATTTCTCAATTGCTTTATTTCACCACTATATGCTGATCCATTGAGCGTATAATTCATAAACTCACCCTGGTCATTAAATACAGGATCTAATCTCACTCCATCAGGAGTGTAAGCATTAGACTCGTTATATTGATATACACCTAAGTTTTTGTATCCAAATATATTTCCAAGAGGTTGACCTACTTCGATTAGGTAGTCGCCGGACTGGAATGGAGTCCCACCTGCCAGAGCAGTGACCTCATTTTCTAAGAAGCTGATGTTAAATCCACTTTCCCAGGAAAAGTCTCTTGTGCTGTAAATGGTTCCATTGATTCCAATATCAATTCCGTTATTCGTTACAGCTCCTACATTGGATCTAATGCTGTTAAATCCACTTTCTTCAGGAAGAGGAATACTAGCAAGTAAGTCTGTTGTCTCTTTTTTCCAGACTTCAAATGTGACATTAAGTTTGTTATTTAGTAATCCTAAATCAAAACCTAAGTTGGTAGATGTAGTTGCTTCCCAACCGATCCCAGGATTTCCAAGTCTTGAAGGTGCAACACCACTTACGCCGTTATAAACAAATCCGGGTAGATAAGTACTGGTAAATTCATAATTACCAATTCTCTCATTACCTGTTTCACCATAACTGAACCTTATCAAGAGGTTATCTATAAAATCAAATCTATTCTGTATAAAATTTTCATTACTAGCTCTCCAGCCCAAAGTGAATGAAGGGAAAGTTCCATATTTGTTTTCTGCTCCAAATCTGGAAGAACCATCTCTCCGGATCGTTGCTCCAATCAAATATTTATTATCATAGTCATAATTGAATCCAGCAAAGAGAGAATATAGATTATGCCTTTCATTGATGGTTCCATTTGTAATGGACAATGTAAGAGGGTCTATATTATTAAAGGTCTCAATTGCATCTGATACAAATTGTGAAGAAATGTTAAATCCTTCAAGATAATATCTCTGAGTCTGCATTCCTGCAAATGCACTAACACTGTGCTGATCAAAGTTTTCAATATAATTAAGGAAATTTTCCTGTTGAATATCATAAGTCAAATTTCTTCTTTCAGCTCCTCTAGGTATTGGACTTCTCGGATTCTGAGTCAGAATAGGTTCAAAATCATTTCTTTTTCTATATCTAAAATTAACTCCCAGAGTAGATTTGAATGAAAGAGAAGGTAATATCCTGTATTCTGCAAAGTTGAAGAGCTGAGCTCGATAATTCCTATCTGAAAGAGTCCTAAGATTAGCCTCTGCTACTGGATTTTGACGACCTGCAATTTCCGGCGTGAAGGTGCCATTTGGCTCGTATACAGGGAAATAAGCTATCCGCTCAACCATCTGTTGAAATACCTGGCCTTCATTCAATCCAAATCCCTGTTCAAAAGATCCATTGAGGTTTGTGCCTATTTTAAATTTACTACTTGGATCAAATTGAAGTTTAAATCTGGAATTAACCCTTCTATAAGAACTGTTTACTACTACTCCTTCTTGATTTTGAAATCCAGTGTTCCAGTAAACTTTTACTTTGTCGCTTCCACCACTCAATGCTACATTAAGCACGTCTCTTCTTGCTGTTCTTGTCAGAAGATCTTGCAAGTCATTAGAGTTTCTGTTCAACAGACTCAATGAATCTCTTTGTATTCCAGTAAGTGGACCTGAATTATTTCTTCTTATATCTTCATAAAAAATTCTTTCTGCAGTATTAGCCAGAGGAATTCCTCCATTCAATGTAGTGAATGAAGTATTGGCTGTAATGTCCAACTTTATTTTTTCAGAACTTCCAGCCTTTGTAGTAATAAGAACTACACCATTTGCTCCTCTAGAACCATAAATAGCAGCTGTCGCTCCATCCTTTAACACCTCCAATGAAAGTATGTCATTGGGATCAATATTATCTATATTTTCCAATTGTTGCCCATCGACCACAAACAAAGGTGATGTTCCTGAGGAGAAAGTGGATATACCCCTGATCCTAACATCAAATCCTGCTCCTGGTCCTCCATTTGACAAAATCTGTACACCGGATAATCTACCTTGCACTGCATCGAATGCACCAACAGGTACATTTTGGATAATGTCTTTTTCATCCAATGAAGCTACGGCTCCCAGTATTTTCTTACGTGATACAGGAGAATATCCAATCACAATAACTTCATCTAAAATCTGTCCTGATTCAAGGGCAACATCAACAGATGTAATATCACCTCCAGCCGGAACCGACTTATCTGTATATCCGATGTAGGATACATCTAAGAACTGACAATCGTTAGATACTGTAATTGAGAAATTTCCATCGATATCAGTAATTGTACCATTATCAGTTCCGCGTTCAACGATATTAGCTCCAATTAAGGGCTCACCGTCAGATGCATCTGTAACAGTACCTGTAATGGTCTTCTGAGCTATAATTGAACTCATGCTCAGGAAGACTAGAACGAGCATAAAAGATAGTTTTTGGATGACACCTGAAAAACCTGCTCGCCTCCAAATTTCTATTCTTTTGTTAATTAAAAAATTCATACGTAGTGCTTTAATGATTTGAATATGATTCCATTATGATGACATCTCAATGTCGCCATTTAAGTCTTTTACAATAAGTTCTAAAACAACTTATTTGTAGTTAATAGAATGAATTATTTTTATTTCCAAGCATTAATTGCTCGAATGATAAGCAAGGTAATTTTTAGTAAAACCAAAACCATACTGTACTATCCTGCTTCATTGTAAAAAAGTTAAAAACCTAGACATAAATTGAAATCTTTCTCCCTAAAAGTGAGGATTTATTATTTATTTAATATTAGAGGAAATAATTATCAAACACGCTATTTAATTAGTGTGTACGACCTCATCTGGAGACTAGAGGGATTATCAATCTGTATTTCGTGGGTAAGCTTTTTAAGATTACCTGTTATTAGATCTCTGCGAAAAATCGTGATGTTATTTGAGAATTGGTTGGCAACTAATAAGAACTTACCAGAAGGATCAATTGCAAAATTTCTTGGATGACTTCCATAAGTGGGAGCATGTCCAAGTAATTCTAGTGTCCCATCCATTAAGTTAATGGAGTATATAACAATGGTATCTTCTTCAGGTCCTCGATTAGAAGCATAAAGAAAACGCCCATCCGGAGAAATGTGGATATCCGCTGATCGATATATAGATTGTGTTTTACTGTAGGCCATATGGTCTTCAATATATTCCAGGTTTTCGTCTTTGTAATGATAAGCTGTTAACTTACCACTTAATTCAGAGATGCCATATGCATATTTCCCATTAGGATGGAATGTAAAATGCCTTGGACCACTTCCTGGTTTAACATCCAAATGTCCAAGCTGTGTTATGTGCATTACTTCTTCTCTGCTAATTGACACCTTCATCCTGTGAATTTTATCAGAGCCTAAATCTTGTGAAAAAAGGAATTGCCCATCCGGGGAGAAGTTGCTGGAATGAATGTGTGCACTTTCTTGCCTCCCGTCAATAATGCTACTTCCTTGAAAATTGATTGTTTGTAAACGCGTATTTAAAGTTCCGTTGGAATTAATTTTGAATATGCTGATTCCCGGATCTGTATAGTTAGAATTGACGAGGAATTGTCCTGATTTATCGATCTCCAGGTGCACAGGATTCCTTCCACCACAATCCTGCATACTTAATAATGAAACTTGTCCTTTTAATGAGTCAACACCATAGGCTGCAACTTTGCCATTATAGGCCATCTGACTTTCAATCACTGAATAAAGGATTTTACCATCAGGTGATAATCTTAAAAATGAAGAATTGATCAAACTGTCAACTCCATATAAAAATTTTGCTTCACCTGTCTCATTATTAAATTCATAAATATTTATGCCTCTTCCTGGCACTTTATCTGTAAAACTACCAACAAATAATATTGTACGCATTTTATTATTATGGCAACCAAAGACCGTTACCATCAATAAAACAAACAATACAATAATCACCTTTCTTGTTCCAGACATTATCACCAGTGCTTAATTACAAAATAATCTGCTTGTTGAAGTGTGTTCTTCAATGAATCCGGTATTGTTCTACGTATTGTTTCTTCATCCAGTTTAAAATTTGGAGCCGATATAATTGGCATAACTCCTATTTGATCATTTAAAAAATCACCTTGTTCTTTCATCCATGTGAACATGTCTTTCATAAGCCTGGTTTTAATGTTTTTGTACTCTGGATTATCGATCAGATTTACTTGTTCAAAAGGGTCTTCCTGTAAATCATACAATTCCTCGAATGGTTCGTCTTTAAAAGCCATAGCTCCACGGCGTATGAAAACATTGACATTTGGCTTATCCCCCAAATTTTTATCTAATACTTCTAATGAATTAAAATTCCGAATGTACTTGTAACGCTTATCACGAATCATCCTCGAAGGAAAAACTTCTGATTTAAGTATGTTCTGGTTGGTTCTGACACCATAGACATAATCGTGAATCTCAACATCTTCGCCTTTGAGTAAAGGTAGAAAGTTCTTTCCATCCATGTCTTTATTAACTTCACCTCCTGCAATATCCAACAAGGTAGGAAGTACATCTACATAGTGGATTAATTGATCGGATCTCGACCCTGGTTCAATTACTCCCGGCCAGCGTGCGATAAATGGAACTTTTAAACCTACATCCTTTACCGAAAACTTACCTGATACGCCATGATCTGCACTATAAATGAAAAGGGTATTATCATCCAGGTAGTCTTCTACCAGTTTCAGAACTTTATCCAATTGTACATTATCTTCTTCTATGCTTCGATAGTACCCTGCTTTCTTCTTTACAAATGATGCATCATCTTTCTTATGATCATTAAAAGGATAGAATTTAATATGGTCAACTGATGGATTATCAACTTCATAATAAGGACCATGAGGAAGATATGATGCAATAAGCATAAAGAATGGTTTCTGTGCGTGTTTAAAGTAGTATTCAATACTATCCAGTGGTATGTAATCACGCGGCACACCTTCTTTAGGTTTGCCATTCCATGCTTTATCCCAATCAAATACTCCTGATGGTTTCAAATGACTCTTTCCTGCACGTATCACCTCGTAACCCAGTGAACGCATTTGTTTTGTCAGACTTTCTATATCTGGCTTTGTCTGTGTATGATTTGCAAAACATCCATTTTTAAGAGGATATAACCCTGTGAGTAATTGTGACCTGCTAGGTGCACATATCGCCTGTGCTGTAAATGCATTTTCGAATAGTATTCCCTCTCTTGAAAGGCGATCTACTGATGGTGTTTTTACTTTCTCATTACCATAACATCCATAATCGTAAATATCCTGATCATCAGAAAGAAAAATTATCATATTTGGCAGTTCCCTCTCGATTCCCGAACTGTCACCTGCAAATGGTTTTTCTTTATGCTGCAAGCATCCAACCAAAAACAAAATAATGACCCAAACAAATACAGTTTTCAGAACATTGGGTTTCATATCAATTATTTAAAAACTTAAAATGCTATTTACTTAGAAAATCATCACCCCATTTTTCTCTGAGATCCTTAGCTAATTCCTTTACAATTTCCTGGTATTCTGGTTTTTCAGCTAAATTTTCTAGTTCCATTGGGTCTGTATTATGATCAAACAACATACGTTCAAAAGCAACCCCTTCATCATCTGTCCATTCTGTGTAGAAAAGCTCTCCTTTTATCAGGGTTACTGCGTTTTTAAATTTACTTACAGCCCAGTCTTTATCGCTTTGTTTCCCGTCAAGTAATGGAATAAAACTTTTCCCTTCAACAGTTTCAGGGACATCAAGGCTTACCAGTTCTGCGAGACTTGGATAAATATCAATAAACTCCGTAATTGCATCTGTCCTTTCACCTTGGGTTTTTCCCGGTACTTTGATCATAAGAGGTGCTCTTAATGCTGTTTCGAATGTTACGTGCTTACACCACAATTTATGATCTCCCAAATTCCAACCGTGGTCTCCCCACAAAATAACAATGGTATTGTCTTCTAACTCTAGTTGCTTCAATTCATCTAAAACCAAACCGATTTGTGCATCAACATAGCTAACACACGCATTATATCCATGAATTAATTCTTTGGCTAAATCCTCTGTTAAATCCCCTTTTTCAGGTATGTTATTATATTGTCGCAATTCTCCAAAATTATGGAACGCTTTACCTGGTGTCGTCTTCGGCTGAATATAACTCTCTGGTAGATTAACTTGATTTCTGTCATATAAATCCCAATACTTTTTTGGAGCATTAAACGGAAGATGGGGCTTCATAAATCCTAGCGCCAGAAAAAATGGTTGGTTCTCCTCTTTTAGCTTCTTTAAATCTGATATTCCTTTTTGGGCAATTTTACCATCAAAGTAGGCTGTATCATTCACAACTGCCATTTCATGAGAAATGGCACCCCCTTCAGCTTGTCCCATGCCTCCGTTTTCTTTAATATTCTTTTTTAATTGATAATCCCTGATGTTCCCCTCAGGGAACCAAATTTTATCCCACGCTAAACTGTCATCATTCTTATAATGATATACTTTCCCATTAGAAATCGTTTTATACCCATTGTTTTTAAGCAGTAAGGGCAGTGAAGTTACACCAAGTGCATCAACATCTGCTCTAGCCATATAATTTAAAAAACGATTCCGAGTAGGTCTAATCCCCGTAAGTAAACTAGCTCGTGAAGCACCACAGACGGGAATATTACAATATGCTCGATTAAATACTAAGCTCTCACCTGAAAGTTTATCCAAATTGGGGGAATGAATGTGATCCGCTCCATAGAAATTAAGATCAGGCCTTAAATCATCAACAACAATGAATAGAATATTGAATGGATTATCTCCAGTTTTAGCAATAATGTGTTTCTTATCATTCTTACACGAAATCAGAAGGATTAATAAACTAAATACGATATTGAAATATCTTTTCATTTTAAATGATCTCACATTTGGTTTTACTTAATTAAGAAATCTTTACCCCATTTATCTCTCAGATCTTCTGCCAACTCCTTAACGAGATCCTGATGCTCATCTTTCTCTGCCAAATTATCCAACTCCATAGGATCCGTACGATGATCAAATAACATACGAGCATATGGTATCCCTTGATCATCTGTCCATTCTGTGTAAAAGAAGTCACCTTTGATCAGCGTAACCGCATCTTTAAACTTACTCACCGCCCAATCTTTTTCAATTTCCTTGCCTTCTATAATCGGAACAAAACTTTGTCCTTCAACAGTATTTGGAATATCAATTCCAACAAGATCGCACAGGGAAGGAAACACGTCTATGTATTCTGTAATGACATTTGTTTTTTGACCATTTGTCCTTCCAGGCACCTTTAATAAAAGAGGTGTTCTAAGTGCTGTTTCAAAAGTTACGTGCTTGCACCATAGTTTATGATCACCCAGGTTCCATCCATGGTCTCCCCACAATATTACAATGGTATTTTCATCCATCTCTAATCGCTCCAATTCATCAAGGACCAATCCTATCTGAGCATCGATATAGCTTACACATGCATAGTAGCCATGAATCAATTCTTTGGCTAAACCCTCCGGTAAATCTCCTTCTTTCGGAATGCCCTCATAATTGCGTAATTCACCATATCGGTGAAATGCTTGTTTAGGTGTAGATTCAGGCTGAATATAACTTTCGGGCAACTTGATTTCAGTCCTGTCATATAGGTCCCAATACTTTTTAGGTGCAGTGAAAGGAAGGTGGGGCTTAGCAAGTCCCATAGTAAGAAAAAATGGTTGACTTGAATCTTTAAGCTTTTTAAGGTCCTGAATTACCTTCAGAGTCAGCTTACCATCCCGATAGACAGAATCATGTACATCTGCTGATTCTATCGGTAAACCCCGGTATGTATTTTTGCGTATTTCCTGACTTTCTTCTAAGGCATAAGACCATAAATTATCGGCTTTCCATATTTCATCCCAGGCATTAACATCATCATCGGCGTGATGATAGATTTTACCATTAGAAATGGTTGTATACCCATTTTGCTTTAGCAACATGGGCAACGATATTGCTTCATTGTAGTCCTCGTCTTTCCTGGTCCTTGAGTCAACAAATCTTTTACGTGTTGGTCTTGCACCCGTAAGTATACTAGCACGGGAAGCTCCACACACAGGGATGTTACAATACGCTCTATTGAATACCAGGCTTGATTCTGATAATTTGTCAATATTAGGAGATGAAACATGGTCGGCACCATAGAATGCCAGTTCCGGGCGTAAATCATCTACTGCAATAAATAAGATATTGGGTTTGGTCTTGTCCATCACTTGTTCTCCTGGCTTCAACCCGCTACAGCCTAAAAAACTCCAAGCCATAATAACTACTAATGATATTGATGCAATTGATTTCATATTGATTATTGCTTTAAATATTTCACTATGTGAAGTCTATTTGATTGCAAATCGAAAAAGATCAATCCACAAATAATTCATCGATGAAGGGTCCACTTTTTCCAGTGGTTTCCAACCTGATATTATTAGCCCCTGATTCAAATCTTACTATGGTTGGAACGAACTTCCATTCCTTTTCCCAACCTCCTGTTGGTTTAAATTCAATGGTTCTGATATATTCATCATTGACAAATAGTTTCATGGGATGCAACTGACCTTCATTGTTATGCATATATCTAAATCGTATGCTGTAATCTCCTCCTTCCCCATCATTTTCCTGATAAAAGGTAACCGCACCTTCCTTTCCATCAAACCTTACAAATCCACTTCCTTTAAATCGTCTTGCTTCATCGCTCGCTGTTGCACCACCTTCAAGGATGCCTTCTTCAGCAGATATGTTAACTCCTCTACCTATCCACATATCTTTTGAATGCTCATCTCCCCAAAACAAGCCTTCATTTTTACCAAATGTCTCGTTCATATTTAAGACTACTTTTCCATTTTGCTTGACTAAAGCCTTAACTGTTGTCCCATCAGATATTTTAAAGGGTTTGTCATATGCCTTTCCACTTATTCCAGGGTCATCTCCATTTGTGGTGTACCGTATTTCTAAATCATTAATCGCTGGCTGACCCAGTATAACTAATTGATCAACATCTATGGTAATTTCGTCAGAAAGATATAGTGATTTATCACCCAGAATAGACCCGGTAATTACTGAACCATTTTGAGCATTTTCTTTTTCCTCTAAAAACAACCTAGATTTTCCAAAAAACAGTCTTCTGAAATCTGCTTTTGTTCGACTTGTAGGATCTATAGGATTCCCATTTTCAATGGACACTTTTTCCAGGTCACCTATTAAATTATAATACACCTTATTCTCTGCATAGGGAAATAAATTGTTATTCTCATCTAATCCTTCTGAAGTAATGATATAGCTCGAATTAGAACCTCCCTCAGCATCTAATTTTTCAATCGTGGCCTTCAATTTAGCAGGCTGCTTGCTCGTATTTAATTCAATCCGTTTTACTTCTGTTCCTTGAATATATGACACTGCTTCAAGTTTTCCTTCCTGGTACGGAACCATCCATTCACACTGCATTTCATTCCAGATCTCTCCGGGTCTATCTTTACCTAAAGATTTTCCATTGAGAAATAATTCAACTTCATCAGCATTAGTATAAACCCATACCGGGATGACCGTACCTTTTTTCATTCTTGGGTGAGTCCAGCTCGGAAGAATGTGCAACATGGTTTCTTCAGTCCACTGGCTCTGATAGAAATAGAATAAATCTTTCTTAAAACCGGCTACATCCAAGGCTCCACCCATGAATAAATTAAAAGGCAAACCTCCGTGTGCCAATCCTGCTTCACCATAATAATCGAAACCGGTCCATCGGAAATGTCCACTGTGCCATGGTGTATCACGCATGATTTCCCAGTATTTCCTCGCTGAAACCCTTACAGTTGCATTATCATAAGAAGAATTAAAACTTTGTTTTCTGTTTTTCCAGTTTTTGGGATTTATGCCTTCATAGAAAAATATTTCTTTTTCGGTAAGATTTGGTAATGGATAAGTACCGGGTAATTCATTGTCACGCCACCATGTTTGCGTTCTATAGTATCCACGAGTCTGCCATGTATGTGGCGCTTCTGTAGAAATAAAAGGTTTATCAAATCGTCTGTTCTCGATAAATGTTTTAGTTTCTGATCCTCCATTGATACCTGTAATATCCATGTCCTCCGGATTCCCGGCACCTGAAGTAAACAACCGCGTATCATCTAAACTCTTCCCGAGTTTTACCAATTCAGGAGCAATATCGCTATGGGTCTCATTGCCTAAACTCCAAACAAAAATACTTGGATGATTGCGGTCCCTGGTTATCCATTCCGTTATGTCACGCTCCCACCATTCATCAAAAGCCTGTTTACCATAATCCTCAGGTGCTTTTTTATGCCAACCATCAAATATTTCGTCCATGACCAGCAAGCCAATTTCATCACATATATCATAGAACATCGGAGGAGTTGGATTGTGTGAAGGCCTTATGGCGTTGATGCCCATTTCCTTTAGTGATTCCAATTTCCAACGCAACATAGGTTTGGTCCAGGCTCCACCCACAGGACCACCTTCCCAATGTTCACACACACCCTTTAGCTTGATGTTTTCACCATTGAGCCAAAAACCGGTTTCAGTCTTCCATTCGATGGTCCGAAAACCGAAATTGGTCTCTACCTCATCAATCACGGTGTTTCCATCCATTACCTGGGTTATGGATTTGTACAAAGTTGGAGACTCCGGACTCCACAACCTTGGATTATTTATGATAAAATCCAGGCCAACTTTACCATTGGAGTTTAAAATCTGCTGTGAAGAGGAAGTCATGACCATTCCTTCCGGGGAAAGAATACTCACTCTCAACACCAATGAATTTGTAATATTTAAAACACGAACCTTTGCATTTACTTTTGCATCAGAACCATTGATTTCCGGCGTTGTGATAAAAATACCATTAGGTGCTATATGAACAGGACTAACTTCAATTAATTTAACTGGCGCATAAATTCCGCAGGGGTGATACCAACGTGCAGATGGTTCTAAACTATTATCAACACGAACCGCAATGACATTTCTTCCTTCCTTCAAGTATTCAGAAATATCATACCTGAAACTGATATATCCATAGGGTCTTTTTCCCAGGTAATTTCCATTAACCCATACCTCGCTATTCATATATACACCATCAAAATTGATGTAAGTTGTTTTGGAAAGGCTTTCTTTTTCAACATCAAATGATTTACGATACCATCCTATACCTCCATCATGATAACCACCACCCTGTCCCTGATCGCCACCTTTTCTGACCCCTTTTTCAAAAGACCAATCATGTGGAACATCTAATTCTATCCAGGAATTATCATCGATATTCACTTCAGAAAATGAAGGATCGTCACTTAAGATAAATGACCAGTCATTGTTCAACTGAATCTCCGATCGTTGTGTGAAACCGTTAGTTGTAAATAAGATCAACCCTAGTAATATGTATAAATATTGATTTACGACTTTCTTCATTTTCTTATGTTATTTGATGGCCATAACTTTGGAAATGTAAATTTTCACAGGTCCTAATAATCCCGACGTCTGCAGCGGGGAATCTTTATCCCAGTGCTTATGACTGGCAAATGTTATGCGACCAGAACTTCGATCTGTTGGATATGTCAACCATTGTGGCCATTGTTTTATGCTTTCTTTTTCTCTTTCAAAATCTAGTGGCAATGCTTCATCCCCGATTAATCTGTTTGGCCATAAGTTGGTAATTCTAATTTCTATTTGGTTGTCTCCTTCCAGTATATAATCATCAATATTAATCCGGAAAGGTGCTTTCCATAAAGTCCCTACAAACTTGCCATTTAAGATAACTTCAGCGATTACCCGGACACTTCCAAGATCCAATTCATATGCAAAATCTTTTTGTAATAATTCTTCTGATACTTGGAATTGGTTTCGATAGCTTGCAGTACCTGAAAAATATTTGATGGATTCACTTGAAGAAAGGGACCATGATGTCAAGTCATTCAAAACAACTTCTTTAGATTCTTCATTCTTTAAAGGGAATTTTAGCTTCCATTCTCCATTCAATTCTATTGGATTTGGGACTCGTTTAATCTCTTCTGTTTCTATCGTGCCAGAAGACAGTTTATAAGTCAGTTTTCCCGGGTAAGGAGATATCCACTTCATTTTTCCTTCATCAATGATCAGGTCTGGTTTAGGTAAATCTTTGCAGAGGTTCAGCTTTTTTCCTTTAGGAATAATAACTGTGTGTTCTTCACTATCTGTAGAATAAGTTACACGCAATGCAGGTTGACTACCTTCTGTCTGTCTTCCATCAATCAATGTTTCATCGACAGTAATATTCAAGGTGCCGGAAGATACCAGTGACTTGAGTTTATTGGTAATATCATAGGTTCGATAATATTTAGGAACACCTTTGGTTTCAGGTTTAAATTTTCCGAAAACGGCTTTGAGAATTTTCAATTGTCCTTTCCCTTCAGCATCAATATTGATATCCTCTCTTTCCATGACATCAATTCTTTTAATGGAATCTCCAATCTGAAATTCTAATCTGAATTCTTTCTTATACCCCATTGCAGGATCACAATCACAAAAATGCCTATTGGCATTGATATTCAATTTTCCATTTTTTACTGCCTGAACAACTCTATCAGTTACATCTACTAATCCTTCTTGTAAGAATGTACCATATTCCGCTTGAATGATTTTCAAATTGGATAGTGGTTCTGATTTGGGTTGTGAAAGTTCAGATGTTGCTTCCTGGATGTGTTCTGTTTTTCGAGACTTTATTCTAAAAACTAAAAACACTGATCCTTCAGCTTCAAGATGAATAGGTATGCTTGTTGTTCCATCTCCATTGTCTTTCCAAATTGCAGGCTTTTTGATTTCACCTGTTTCTGGATTCCAGAACTCAGGGATTTTATTTCCAACCCTCAATTGCACATTGAGTTCTCTACTTACTTTTTGAGCATTTGCTACAAAGTAAATATCGGAGTCCTTAGTTTTTCTATGGATAAAACTAATATCTTCTCCTCCACCCTGTTGGACCCTAAAGTCTGGAATCATCAACCCATTATTGAGCAAATTTATAATCGATAGATCTTTTATCAAGCCTGAACCCCATAATTTATTGGCTCGGTCTTTCAAGACTTTATCTGATTCCGGGTAGCCTTTTAGGCTTGGAGACTTAATAGGTTTTTGACCAATGATGGTTGCTCCTCCAACGGCTAATTCTTCTAATTTCAGAAGCGTTTCAGGTCGCATCCATTCTATTTCAGGAAGTACTAAAACCTGATACCTGCCACCAACAGGAGTACATATCTGTCCATCTTTGACTGTTAACTCTTTGATTTTGTTATAACCAATTAAATCATAATCATACCCTAAGGCTTTAATCTCCGGCATAAGAAATGCAGTGTTGGGGGATGATTCTCCGGTAAAGACTAAAACGTCTGCAACGTTTCTACCTTGCTGGAGTAAAAATTGAGATCTACCCACATAATCCATAAATGCTTTTCCTTGCTTCCACCAGGTATTCAGACGATTAAAATCGGTTCCATGATAGCTTAATGCCAACCCTGGTGCGACATCCCAGGGCTGATGTACATAGGTATGAAAAATGAATCGATTGATGCCTTGTGCCCATGCTCTGTCTCCAATAGATTTTAAAGTCGCTGGATGCTCATCCCATCCCCCAATTCCCGTAAAAGCTTCAGCACCTACAATGGAACTCCCGTTTAAATGAGCTATTGAAGATACGAATTTAGGAGAATCAAAAAATGGGTATCCACCACTCCAGAATTCACACATGACAATATCACCTGTAGCCCCGACTTGCATGTTATCAAAAGGGCCCCAGTAAGGTTCAACCGAAAACTTCATTCCTTCTTTATGACATAGTTCTCGGAAATGGGAGTAGTAGTTTTCAGCCATTAAGTCACCAATAGTTCTCCTGAAATCCCAAAGAAAACGTTCTGTCTGCTCGCCACTATTTACGTAATATCCGGCCATCGTTGGCAAATAGTTAATAAGACTATAACCTCGTAGCCTTAAAAACTCATTTTCAAATCCTGATGTCCAATTGGTAGCACCAACTTCATAACTATCAATGATGCAATTATTCACTACCGTACCAATTAAATCACCTAACTTTTTTATGATAGGCGTGATGCCTCCTTGCCAATAAGCATCAACTGCTTTCTTACTCATTTTATCACATTCCAAACCATGCCCTCCAGGTACGGCAGGATGGTTCTTCTTACCTGTAGGGGTATGACCTATCCTTAAGATGATCCAATCCCCATCCAGAGCTTCCCATTTCAGATGACCATCTGCTGATACCATTGAAGTTAAATTGATAATCTCTGTTTCCTTGACGATGGCTTGCTGAGGAATTGATTTGGTATCCGGGGTTAAATGATTTCGGATACGATCAGAAAGGTTTTTATAATCCAAATTATCGATTCTGATGTCGCTTTCAGGCTTGGGAAAAGCAAAAACAGCAATATCCCGGTAATAGTCAAGTTTAGATTCTGGTTGAGGTAAAAACCCATCAAACAAATCCCCTTCATTAAGTGTCACCTCGCTATAAACTACTGTCTGCATAGCATGCTCTGGTGTTATCCATGGCCCTCCACTCGAAGACCATCCGGCACTATTGTGAAAAGCTAATTCCAAGCCTAAACGTTTGGCTTCTCTGGCTGCATGCTGAAAGAGATCCAGCCACTCCGGGCTTAAATATTTAACCGGTCCTTCTGGTAAGCTTAATTTCACATTAAATAATTGAGCTTCCTGGATTCCCACTTCTTTCATTGCTTCCAAATCGGCCGTTATTCCACTTCTAGAAACATTTCCATTCATCCAGTGCCACCAGGTTCTGGCTTTCGCTTCATTAGGGGGATTATGGAAGCCAGCTCCCAATGGGGGTGATTGGGCAATAGCAGTAACTGCACAAAGCAAAAATACTATGATCCAATGCACTTTATTTTTCATGCTTTTGCGATCTTATTCATTATTTAATAGGTTTGCCTCCACTGCAGCTCTTTTTACTGGACCATTATCACCCAACAAATACATTTTCCTAAAATTGGTACCAGGCTTGCGTTCTGCTACTATTAAGCGAGCATCGGGGTGAGGGTTTTCAATTAAAGCCGATATGGCAAAATTCGCACCTTTCCTAGTCAATAATGACTTGGTCTTTATAAAGGAGTTTTTATTCTTATTGGCATCCCACCTCGCTACCTCTCCAAGACCATCATCACTTTGTTCTTCTATGTAAAAGCGAACTTGATCATTAGAAGTCGCTTCAATATCTCCATTGCCAATGGGTAATCCTGCATTCTCAAGATGTATCCAATTGGCTCCATTCCAGTTAAAGTAATGCATCTGTTTTGGCGCACTTTTTCGCGCACCTTCAACTTCCACTCCTATGGTCATTCCTATATGAGGATGCCCCTTAGCGTCTATATCTACAACCCCTTGAAACGTCCAATTTCCATCTGTTGTACCAACTAGAGCCTTAGCATCGGCAAGTTCTCTGGTAATAGGAGCTTGCAAATTCTCTCCCGCCACATTCTTCCATAATCCGGTGGTTGGATTAAAGGTCATATAATATACATTGTATCTCTTGGGAACATGTCCATTTTGTGATCCAGTGACGTTGTTGTCACTGCATAAATGATAATCAAAAACTACAGATAATTCGTCTCCTTTTCCTTTGGTTATCCATGGATACCAGGAATCGACAGCCGCCTGGTCATGTCTCCGCTTATGTTTTAAAAAAGGAATAGGTTGAGAAAAGGTACGTCCATTATCTGTTGATATCTGGTAAACCCAATCGCTCCGATGTGCTCCGTGTCGATAAAATAAGTAAATGTCTCCATTATCAATTTTAACAAATTGATTATAGGTGCCAAAAGGCGAAATATTATCCAATGTTTCCCAGCTCGAAATATCTAAAGGGTTTTTAGAAACAGCATGTAGATTCTTGCCATAATGATAATTCCCTAAGGGATTTTCCCCATGTTTTTTCATTCCTCCATGACCTCCAAATGCTATATGAATGTAGCCTGCGTTATCTATCATCATTGACGGCTTGCCATGGTTATCTATTTTCTTTTTTCGTGTTTCATCCTTGCCCATCTCACTGATGCCCGCCCGGAAAGGTCCATTCCATTCACTGGTTTTATGATTATAAGAGACCACATAAGGATCTTCTTGTGGACCTTGATAACATACATACGTGATACCGTTATGATAAATACCAGCAGGATGCTGGACCACAGCTACAGCATTGCCAAAACCATTGTCTGCAAAATAGTCGACTTCAGTCGTTTCTGTGATATCGGTATTGCTGAGGTCTTGAATTCTGTTACATGCCGTAATAAGGAAGGCGAAGGTAGATAAAATGAGGAATGGTCTGATTTGCATTATTTCTGGTTATCTTATGAACAGACTAAATCTATGTCAGCGACTTGGTCTTTCCATCCTGTACTGTGCGGGTCACAATATGCAATGGATAATAGAATACGTTAAAAATCAATCAGAAATCCAAAAGGTAGCAGTTACAGGCAGTAGTCTGATTTTACTTTTTGTGTATACCTGATCATCAATGGAGAAATAGGTAACACCATTTATTTCTGATATTTTTCCATTATGTGGATTGGCTTTTCTCAATTCTAATTTCCCTTTAAGGATAACTTCTGTTTCAATAGCTTCGTCACTCGAATTGGAAAAGTAAAAGATATCCTTACCATCCTTTACTTTATGGATGTATGAGAATTTGCCTAAGTCTGTTGAGAGCTTAGGGACCGGTGAAAATTGAACATCAGGAATCACAAGGCCCTGAATTACATTGGATATTTCTTGAGGTGTAGGATTGGGAATAAAAAAGGCATGACCACCATTTTCGTTCTTCTTTTGTTGGGTATCATCACCCATCGTAGATAATGGGTCCATGCCAAATATTTCATTTACAAGATCAATTACCATTTCATCCTGACCCATTTCTGAAGACTTAAAGGGTAATTGTGTAGTTGAAATCACAATTCCTCCATTATCATAAAATGCCTTGATCTTTTTCAATGTCTTATATGAAATAACATTACACCCTGTAATTATTAGGGCTTTATACTCTTGTCTGTTTTCTAAATTCTTTAAGGTGACAATTCCTTGTTCAACTTCATATTTTTCATCCAGAAAAAATTCAGGGTGAATGAAGGTGAAATCTTGCCTGATTTCATTAGTTAACATTCCACTTACTTCCTGATAGTCTGTTTCAGGCGATACAAAAAAACCTTGGCGTGGATTGTCAGGATCTTCAAACCTATACCATCCCGCCAACTCTTCAAAAGGGTAAAACACCCCGATATCAGCCACTCTCCTACCCCCTTGCAGTAACATACATGATCTACCTACAAACTCAGAATAATCAAGCAATGCAGGAGCAAGTTTCTGACTGTATGGAGAAACCAAAGGAGATATATATACCTGGTCGGGGTTGTACCACAATCCATGCGGAACAACGAAATTTACGCCTCTCACAAACATGTCCATCATGGAACGATATAACATTAATGAGTCAAAGGAATTTTCTTTATAGGCCCCATATATTTCTGTGGATACGACTGACCTATCATAATAATCAGCTGCCGAAGAAATTAATTTGTGCCCATTCTGACCGAATTGATATTTAATGATTGCATCCGTTAATGGTATTGCTGTATGACGGAAAAACTTAAAAATATCTCCATTCATATCTATCGGTGTAGGATCATAATTTCCCGGAGGATGGCCGGTATCTTTTAACCCATTCTTTTTAGCCCAGTCACCTACTAATTTTGGGAATCCTTCAGCAAGTAGTTCTGCACGAGTTACAAAAAATGCATTTCTAACCGCTTCCGTTTCAGGACCAATGTTGTACCACAACGCCGGGTACCATGGTTTTGGATCAAAACCGTTAAGTTCTTTAAATTTTTTGTTGAATCCTCCAGTCCAGGTTCTGGGATGTTTCCAAAAACCAACATCATCAAAGAAGGACATTTTAATAGTGTTGCCAAAGTAAGAGCCAAAATGTTCTTTGTAGACTTCATATGTCAACTTGATCATCTCTCTGACAGCCGTTGTATCCAAATAGTCTACAACAGGAAAAGCTTTATGATGACTGTCCTTTACCATAGTGAAATACATAATTTTCCATTCACCTCTGGGTACCGTCCAATGTAAGATTCCATCTTTAACCAATTCACTCAGTTCTTTCCTTTCAAAAGTTTCATTATTCATTGCTACAATTGAGAGGATTTCTCCTTCAGGAACCTGATCATTAAAAATTGCAGGCCCCACAACTTCTTTTTCAATCTTGTCGAGCCGCTTCATGGTATGCTGTGGAAAAAGTTCTCCTAGTTTACCACCAGCCATTCCACTGGGAAAGTCATTATCGTCATATAGAATCACTTCCATATCCAGGTCTTCTGCTGTATTCAATACATCCTGGAATCGGTGTAAATAATCTTCTGTTAGAAATTTGGGAGTTGTACCAGGTCGTCCATTCTTTTTAGGTGCCAAAGGCAAAACACTGATGCCGGAAAATCCTGCCAGCTCTTTAGCATCCTTCATTTGTGTTTTGATGCCTTCAGTTGTTAATTCTCCATTGATGTGCCAGAAGGGCATGGGCTTATACTTTCCGGGAGGAGATAAAAATTCATTTTCAAACTTTTCATTATTAGCATCACATCCTGCTATTAAGGATGATAATCCTATACAAATGATAAGTAATCTGAATATTATAAACTGAAGCTTCATTAAATCATCTTAATTGTAAATTTCTCAACTCTCATTAAAACCCTGCCTCATTCTTAAGCTTATCCGGAAACTTCGAAATTGGTCGGATATGAATGTCTTTCATAAAACATTCTGCAGCTTCAGACTGAAGTTGAATCTGACCTGAAGTCAATTTTTTTCCATCATGAGATTGAGCATCCGTAAGGGCTAAGAC
>JABDLO010000030.1 GCA_013002995.1 Saprospiraceae bacterium
GACTCAGGATGTTCATATGTCTTGAAGTGAAGCATGAAATAGACAACAAAAATAACAGGAAATTGATCATTTTCATTATCAATTTTGCCGGTGTCATCATTTCATCTACCAATTACATCCACAGAGGTATTTTTTGATGTTCAGATTCAATATTTCCTCGTATTAATTAAGTATTTTGCCCCTTCATTTAAATCTATCATTTTAAATCATTAAACCCTAACAAGAATGATTATTGGAGTTCCAAAAGAGATTAAAAACAATGAAAATCGAGTAGCCTTAACCCCTGCCGGCGCTATGGAATTTGTTAAAAACAACCATACTGTTTATGTTCAGTCAACAGCAGGCGATGGATCTGGATTTTCAGACGAAGAATATGTAGAAGCGGGTGCCAATATACTTCCTACCATTGAAGATGTTTATGAAATTGCAGATATGATCATTAAGGTTAAAGAACCGATTGAACCGGAATACAACCTTATAAAGGAAGATCAATTAATTTTCACCTATTTCCATTTTGCTTCATACGAGCCACTTACGATGGCAATGATAAAAAACAAAAGCATCTGCCTTGCATATGAAACGGTAGAAGCTTCAGACAGATCCCTTCCTCTATTGGTACCGATGTCAGAGGTAGCAGGACGGATGGCCATTCAGGAAGGAGCCAAGTACCTTGAAAAGCCGCAAAAGGGACTTGGTATTCTCCTAGGAGGTGTCCCTGGTGTTCCACCTGCGAAAGTGCTCATCCTTGGAGGAGGAATTGTAGGCACGCAAGCTGCTAAGATGGCAGCGGGATTAGGAGCGAATGTAACCATCCTGGATATAAACCTCAAGAGGTTAAGATATCTGGCTGATGTCATGCAACCCAACGTCACTACCATGTATTCTAATGAATTCACAATTAGGAGACTCATTGGTAATCATGACTTAATCGTGGGTGCAGTATTGATTCCAGGTGCGAAAGCACCAAATCTTATAACCAGGGATATGTTGAAAGAAATGAGGCCAGGTACTGTCCTTGTTGATGTTGCAGTAGATCAGGGAGGTTGTATTGAGACTTGTAAACCCACTACGCACGAGGATCCCATTTACATCATTGATGACGTAGTACACTATTGTGTTGCCAATATGCCGGGAGCAGTACCATATACTTCAACGATCGCTTTAACCAATGCTACCCTACCTTATGCTATACAGCTTGCTAATAAAGGATGGAAAAAAGCATGTACAGAAAATGAAGAGCTGAAGATGGGATTGAATATAGTCAACGGCAAGGTAGTCTACAAAGGAGTTGCGGATGCATTTGGATTAGAATACCAGGAAGTTGAGACCGTCCTTTAGACCAAATATTCATCACAATTTATAAAGAACTTTAACAGTCATTGTGATCAATATCACTGTCTATTGGAACCCGTTAATTATTTAGTTGTTGTAATTGCAAGAAGCACATTTTTTTATTAAATTACATGTGAATTCCAATTTGTTTAGTTAACCTAAATTTTCAACACATGAATATTACCTTCGAAGAATTACGGGCGATCAAACACAGCCTACCTACAGGCAGTGTTAAAAGGATCGCCAAAGAGCTCAATATTGAAGAGCAAACCGTTAGGAACTATTTTGGAGCTCAAAAATACGAAGACGGAAAAATTGTAGGTACCCACGTTCAACCAGGTCCTCATGGAGGATATGTTCAACTGGAAGACACAGCCATCTTAGAACTGGCTAAAAGAATCATTAACGAAACTTCAAGCGTATAAAAATAAAGAAAAACGGGTTGAATTAATTTTCAACCCTTTTTTTATGCTTCCACCTTCTGTGGGACCATAACCATTGCTCGGGATCCCTGGCAATCTTAGATTCTATATGCCTGGTCACCCGCTCTATGATTTGTCCCTTTTCTAATGATCGTGGTTCTTCAATAAGAGGTTCTACAGAAACATTGTAATACCCTCTTTTCATACGTTCCACATGGATATAATAAATCGGCATATCATATTCTCTGGCATATTTTTCAACTCCATACTGAACCGGTGTTTCTATACCCATAAAATGAGTCCAAAAGGCCCTGTCCGGATTGGAGGGAGATTGATCAGATAAAAAGAATACGGCTCTTGGGGTTTCAGTATCTTCACTTAAATACTGCTTAACTTCATGTTTGGGTACCAGGTCGTATCCATTTCTTCCTCGTGATTGAGCTAGTTTTTTATTCATGAAAGGATCGCTCAGAGGAGTGATGATGACAGCACATTTATGCTTGAAATATAGAGGACACGAAAGGGCTGCCCATTCCCAATTGGCATAGTGAGCAGACACAACAATGATATTTCGATTCTTGTCGAGATCCTTAAATGTGCACTCTACACCTTTTACCCCATATCTTTTCCTGATCTGCTGATTAGAGATTGAAAATGCTTTAACGGCCTCAACGACGAGGTCTGAAAGATGGTCGTAGAATCGATCCATCAAACCGCTCTTATAATTCTCGTCTCTATCTGGAAATGCAAGTTCAAGGTTTTCTTTGATTACTTTACCTCTGTACCTCAACAAACGCTTAAGAATAATACTCAACCCGTCAGATATAACGTAAAGCCACTTTAAAGGGAGTAATGACAATGGGTAGATCAATAAATAGTAAACTAAATAAGACACTACACTTTAAAATTTTAAATAAAATGAAGATACCAACTTTTTATAATCATCAGTTGGTGTCCTATCTGATCCATTTACAAATAAAACCAAGGTACTCCTTTCAACTTCAACCTTTTTATTTGAAAATGAAATCATAAGACGCTCAATCGGCATATCCTTCCTGGATCTTACTTCTGTAATTCTTTCAGGAAATAAATTATACCTCTGTGACAGCTCAATGAATCTTTCTCCTTCAATATATGGCAAGATCACATCAAAATTTCCTCCCTTTATTATTAGCCTCGAAACAGCAATTAAAAGATCCCCATGGGAAAGTCTGGTAGTATGCTTGACATTATTCTTATTTTCATTGAGTGAGAGCGTTCCCCCTGAAAAGAAGGGTGGATTGCTTACTATGAGGTCATATTTCTCATCACTCTTCCAGGAATACTCCTGGAT
>JABDLO010000035.1 GCA_013002995.1 Saprospiraceae bacterium
ATTCCTCTATCCTGGCAATCTTTGAGGCCATGGACCACATAAGGTGTGGTGCCTGATGCAGCGATACCAACTACTACATCATCAGAGGAAATGTCATACTCTTCCAGATCTTTCATCGCCAGGTGAATATCATCTTCTGCAAATTCAACAGCCTTTCTGATGGCTCCGTCTCCGCCTGCAATCAATCCAATGACCCATTCATGTGGTACCCCGTAAGTAGGAGGACACTCTGAAGCATCAAGGATCCCCAATCTGCCACTGGTCCCTGCCCCAATATAAAAAAGCCTGCCCCCATCCTGCATTTTTAAATAAGTAGCCTCCACCAATGCTGAGATATATGGGATGGCATTATACACTGCCATGGATACTTTTCTGTCTTCCAGATTGATGGCCAGAAGCAGATCATCCGTTGACATCTGCTCCAGATGCTGATGATGAGAGGATTGCTCAGTTATTTTCTTTTCCATTTACTTTCTTGAGATAAAATAAAGACCTAAGAAGGTTAAGAAGCCATTTAAAGCAAGATTAGTAAATCCGAATTGGAAGCCATTGAACCATTCTTGTGAGTTACTGTCCAGGATATAAGTAAAAATAGGAGCTAGCACTGCAACCCATATCACACCTTTATTCATCACTTTACGCCTGGTAAGAATTCCAAATGCAAACAGTCCCAGGATCGGGCCATAGGTATAACCCGCAGCTTTAAACAAAGAATTAATGACCGCATCGTTATTGAGTGCATTGAAGATGATAATGATGATGAGGATCAGAATTGAAAATCCAATATGCACTTTAAGCCTGGTCTTCCTTTTCTCCGCCTCGCTCTTATCTGATTTTTCAAAATTGAGAAAGTCAATACAGAATGCTGTAGTCAGTGATGTTAAGGCTGAGTCAGCACTTGAATAAGCTGCAGCGATCAAACCGAGGATAAAAAAGATTCCCACAACTGGAGGAAGATAATCCAGTGCAATGGTAGGATATACCTGATCCGTTCTTGCTGGCAGATCAATGCCTTTGCTTGAAGCATAAATATATAGAAGAGCTCCTAGCGAAAGGAAGAGAATATTAGCGATAATCAGAATAACTGAAAATGTAAACATATTCTTCTGGGCGTCACCAAGGGTCTTGCATGTAAGATTTTTCTGCATCATATCCTGATCCAGTCCTGTCATCACAACTGCAATCAAAGCACCACTACTGAACTGCTTGAAAAAATTATTGGGATCGTTCCATCCCCCTTCGAAAAACCACATTTTACTGAATTCACTTTGCTTCACAGTATCAATGATTCCACCTATTCCTCCCAGATCCAATTCTTTCCCAATATACCAAATCGTAAAAGTGACAGCAGCCAGCATACATACCGTCTGCAAGGTATCCGTAATCACAATGGTCTTAATACCTCCTTTATAAGTATAAACCCATATCAGAATGATCGTAAACAACACAGTAAGGAAAAAAGGAACACCCAAAGCATCCATTACAAATTTCTGTAAGACTATAGCAACAAGGAACAGGCGGAAGGATCCTTGTATGGTCCTGGATAGGAGAAAATAGAATGCCCCTGTTTTATAGGCATTAAAGCCCAATCGCTCTTCCAGGTAGCCATATATAGAGGTAAGATTGAGTCTATAATAAATGGGCATCAATACTGTAGCAATCACGAAGTATCCTACCAGGTAACCAAATACCATCTGCATATAGGAGAAATCCATATTATACCCATCGCCACCGACAACTCCCGGAATAGAGATGAAGGTAACCCCGGATAAAGAAGCCCCTATCATTCCTATGGCTACCAGTAGCCATGGAGAATTTCGATTGGCAAGAAAAAAAGTCTGATTATCAGCGTTTCTGGAAGAATACCTGGCAATGAGAATTAGGATTGCAAAATAAATAGCGATAATCAGAAGAATAACTCCTGGTGTGACTTGCGACATATTAATGGTATTATCCTGTAAAAATAGAAAACTGATTGACCTATTATCTGTTGATATCGTTGTAATAAATATAAATATGCTTTTCGATTGTCACAGGGAATACGATCTTAATGCAGAATTAAGTGGTAAGGCAATGGCAAAATGCATATATTTATATTATGAAGTCGTTTACAAATGTATGTTAAAATGATTTGTAAGTGCTTGGAATACAAATCGAAGATTTTTTGAAATTCATAGCCCTAGCTATGGATTGAAAAAAAACTAAAGATATGTGTTTCAATGGCTTGCAAAGGAATTAATAATATGTTTTTAAACGACTTCAATAGCTTTATATTTAGATGAAGAGGTTTATTTATTTAATATTTTTTCTTCCTGTTGTTCTTGCAGGACAAAATACATTTCAGCCCAAGCAGATTGAGCGGGACTTAAGAGGTGTGATATATAGGCAAGAAACAGGAGTTGACTTTAGACTCCATACCAATGGATTTGCCCTTGCATTGAATCTCGGAAAGATCCAGACCTTCGATAAAGTAAACTATATCCACTTCGAGATCGGGTATATGAAAGATCCTCGTGAAAAGAAGCAAAATAAAAACTTATCTATAAGGTCTTATGGTCAGAGCAATTCTTTTGCATTTGGAAAAGTCAATCATGTCTTTATCCTAAGAGGTGGTTGGGGAAAAAGAAAATTTTTATCGGAAAAAGCTAAAAGAAAAGGACTGGCCATAGGCTATAATTATCAGATCGGTCCTGCACTTGCCATAACTAAGCCCTATTATCTTGAACTGCAGTATAAACAAGACATTGATGGGAAGATCGTTACGGAAGTGAGGAATGAACCTTTCTCAGATGCAAATAGAGATATTTTTCTTAACCATGATGAAATATATGGAGGTGGAGGTTTTTTTAAGGGATTCGGAGACTTAGGGTTTACTCCAGGTGTACAGGCTAAAGGAAGTATATTTTTTGCGCTTGGAGCATATGATAAATATATTAAAACCGTAGAAGCTGGTATCATGGTTGACGTATTCCCACGCAATATTGCTATTATGGCAGAAACGGAAGGTGTGAGTAACAAGCCATACTTTGTTAACCTTTATGTAAGTTTGCAGCTTGGAACAAGAAAGAACTAATCATTGTTACGCTTGTATCTTATTCATTTCTAAAATCAATTATTGCAGTGCTTGAATTACCAGTAGTATCCGCAGAAGAAAAAAGAACAAGAAAGCCCAACTGGCTCAGGGTTAAGCTTCCCATCGGTGAAGATTACCGTCGAGTTAGAAAACTCGTTGATGAATATAAATTGCATACCATCTGTCAGAGTGGTAATTGTCCTAATATGGGAGAATGCTGGGGGGCAGGTACTGCTACTTTCATGATCCTGGGAAATGTATGTACCAGGAGTTGTTCTTTCTGTGCCGTAAAGACTGGCCGTCCACCGGAATATGATGAAGACGAACCAAGAAGAGTTGCAGAAGCAATCCGTCTTATGGAAGTTAAGCATGCAGTAATTACTTCAGTAAATAGAGATGAATTAAAAGACCGTGGTGCTGAGATCTGGTATCAGACCGTGAAATTGGTAAAAGAAGAATCACCGACAACAACAATAGAAACGTTGATTCCTGATGTTCGGGCCAACTGGGATGCACTCATCCGTATGATTGAAGGAGGCCAGGAAGTGGTTTCTCACAACATGGAAACCGTTGAGGCTCTGTACCGTAAAGTAAGGCCGCAAGGCAAGTATGCACGTAGTCTTGAACAGATCAAGAGAACCAAAGAATACGGTTGTCGTACCAAGTCAGGCATCATGGTTGGATTAGGAGAAACCGACGAGCAGGTATTCAAAATTATGGATGACCTCGTAGACCATGGATGTGACGTATTAACCATCGGTCAATATCTGCAGCCTACAAGGATGCACCTGGAAGTAGCTTCTTATGTTCATCCCGATAAATTTGCTGAATACAAGGAAGTCGGAATGAGCAAGGGATTCGACTTTGTTGAGTCAGGACCACTCGTCAGAAGCAGCTATCATGCAGAAAGGCATCTGTAATTATAATTACAGATCCAGTTCAATTGTTTGCCCGGGTATAAACTTATCGTCATCATCATCGTCATCCTTTTTTCCATTTTGGGACGGTTTTTCCTCCTTAACGGAATCTGACGTATCCTTTTCTTTTGTTGTTGTGGAAGAAATTTCTTCAATTTCTTCCTTCTGATCTACATCAGGTGATTCACTTTCTGGCTTATTTTCCTCAATTGGAGTGACCTTTAAGATTTTGAATTCTCCGAGTTTGTTGCCCAATGCTTTCCATCCTTTCACATCAATAAACTCTGCCATATCTATTACTTCTTCAACCTTACTGCCACCTCTTTTAAACGAGAATTTAATCTTGGGTGAAGCGGATTGTGTGGCATAATAAAGCTTAGAACCAGAAGCCTCAGTGATAAATGTAAACTTCTGATCATTGGTTGAAGTCTCAATAAGAAATCGCTTAACCATGGTCCATTTCTTCTCACCTTCGTGATAGATGGCACTGACAGGAAGTTGAGGATTAAATTTATGGATGTACATGATCTTAGCAGCTTCATACTTTTTATTAAGATCCAGGTCATTGATCTCATAGCTGCCATCCTTGTATATGGCAAGAATTTGATTTCCGGTATCAAATGCTCCTAAATATATTCCTCTTTCTTCCTGATTGAGTCTTCCGCTGACCTCATCCATCCAGACTTCAAGTGCCCCAAGTGATGATTTTCCGGTTGAAACATGAGAAACTTTCCTGACCGGGTATTTGGTAACAATATTTCCACCAGCTCCTCTTCCTTTAATACCAATATTATCAAAGTCAAACTCAAAGACTTTTTTCTTGGCCTTACAACCCGGTGACAATTGTACCTGGACTACCTCTGATTCACCATTAGGATTAGCTGTAAAATAAAGCACTTTTGATCCCTTAGTTCCTTTGGTAAGAACGTAATCTTTGTCCCTTGTAATGGCTGAGATATGAAACCGCTTGGCCATTGCTCTACCTGTCTTTCCATCCACATAGATCATATTGTAGGTTGTACGCTCATCCCCTTTGTTCCATACGTCCACGTGAAGTATATTCTTACCAATGAAGGTCTTTTCAGCAATCCTGGTCACCTTGAATTTACCTTCTTTAGTGAAAGCAATAACATCCGAGATATCAGAACAATCCGTGACGAATTCATCCTTCTTCATTCCCATCCCTACAAATCCCTCTTTACGATCTACATAGAGCTTGGCATTGTTGGCCACAACATTTCGGATCTCTACCTTCTCGAATGAAGTAATCTCTGTCCTTCTCTCTTTTCCTTTACCGTATCTATCCAAAAGGTCCTGGAAGTAGTCGATCGCAAATTGTGTTAAATGCTCAAGATCATACAACACCTGCTTAAGGTCTTCCTCAATCTGAAGTATCCCTTCTTCTGCTTTGAATACATTGTACTTGGAGATCCTTTTGATCTTAATCTCTGTCAATTTAACAATGTCATCTTTGGTGATATCTCGTTTCATCACCACTCTTGTTTCTGCAGTACCCTTATGATCACCAGGTGTAGCAACATATTTTCTCAGCCCACTATCAATGGCTTCAATTACTTCCTCCCATGATTCACATTCCTCTATATCGCGATATATGCGTTTCTCAATGAAGATTTTCTCAAGACTTGCATGGTGCCATTTTTCTTCTAGCTCTCCTTTCTTAATTTCCAATTCCAGTTTCAGGAGGTCTTTGGTCCTGAAAGTTGATGTTTCAAGGATTTCATTTACTGTAAGGAAATGCGGTTTATTGTCAATGACCACACAAGCATTAGGAGATATTGAAACCTGGCAATTAGTAAATGCATACAATGCATCAATGGTTACCTCAGGACTGATACCAGAAGCAAGATCAAGTTGTATCTCAACATCTTTGGCCGTATTATCTACCACCTTCTTTATCTTTATCTGGCCTTTATCATTTGCTTTAAGGATGCTATCGATCATAGTATTGGTTGTTACCCCATATGGCAGTTCTATGATCTTAAGTGTATTCTTTTCTCCTTGCTCTATTTTAGCTCTTACCTTTATCCTTCCTCCTCGCTTACCACCATTATATTCTGATACATCAACATATCCTCCTGTGGCAAAATCAGGATAGATCTTAACCTTTTTTCCTTCAAGGATTTTAATTGATGCTTTCAATAACTCAATAAAGTTATGGGGCATAATCTTGGTACTCAACCCTACTGCGATTCCTTCTACACCCTGTGATAGGACCAAAGGAAATTTTACGGGAAGGGTAATCGGCTCTTTCTTCCTGCCATCGTAAGTGGCTTGCCATTCAGTTGTCTGAGGATTAAATAAGACATCCAGGGCAAACTTGGTCAACCTGGCTTCGATGTATCTAGGTGCTGCAGCTGAGTCACCGGTTCTTACATCTCCCCAGTTACCCTGACAGTCAATCAGCAAATCTTTCTGACCTACATTGACCAATGCATCTCCTATAGCAGCATCACCATGAGGGTGATATTGCATGGTCTGACCTATAATATTGGCTACCTTATGATACCGTCCGTCATCCATTACCTTCATGGAATGAAGGATCCGCCTTTGTACCGGCTTGAGCCCATCATTGATATTGGGTACCGCTCTTTCTAAGATTACATAAGATGCATAATCAAGAAAGTATTCCTTATACATTCCTGACAGCGTAACAATATTTTCCTGGTTCTGATCCATAAGCCAATATTATTGAGTGACAAAAATACAAATACATTATAGATTAGTATAATGTATTTTTCTTGACTTATTTGACGAAAGCCTTATTAGGAAGCTTTATTAAACGCTTCTTCAAGCAGCAATTATAAGTTAAAGTCGTTTTAAATACACATCGGTAGTTAAAAGCTGATGAAAATGCATTAATTTTCAGGTATGAACTTTGTACTTGATTTAACTCGTAACAACGAGGAGGATTATATTCAGGCTTGCGTCCGTAAAGAACGATGGGCTCAGAAGAAGCTGTATGAGGAACACTACAGCATGGCTCTCCCCGTGTGTATGCGATACGCAAACGACGAAAATGATGCATTGGATATCATGCATGAAGGTTTTATAAAAGTCTTCAGGCACATAGCTAAGTACGAACCAGGTACTTCTCTTCCTTCCTGGATCCGAAGAATAATGATCAATACAGCTATTGATCATTATCGGAAAATGGCCAGAAGGAGGACTGAGAATCTCGAGACTGCGTATGCTGTCAAGAGCAATGACCCGGACGTAATCAGTCAGATGAGTGCCAATGAGATCATGAAATCTCTTCAGCTATTAACTCCTGCTTACAGGTCTGTATTTAACTTGTATGTGATAGAAGGGTATGCCCACAAAGAAATTGCGGACATTCTTGGAATCACAGAAAGTACTTCCAGATCTAACCTTGTAAAAGCTAGAAGTAAATTAAAGAAGATTTTATTAGCAAAGAATGGAAAGTAATAGTTTCGACGATATCATAAAATCCAAGCTCAAAGAGCTCGAAAATCAACCGACTACATCGGACTGGGATCTATTCGAGGAGAAATACGACCACGAGTTGTCAGGAGGTGAAACTACCCTGGATGGAGCCGTCGCACTAGGAGCAGAATCATTTGATGATATCATTAAGTCCAAGTTAATAGAACTTGAAAATCAATCAGTGGATTCAGATTGGGAACAGTTTGAATCTATGTATGACCAGGAGTTGACAGGGGATGATGCGATATTTGACAGATCCATAGCAGATAAAGTAGATAACTTCAATGTAGCATTCAATTCACAGCATTGGGTGATCATGAAAGAAAGGCTGGAGAGAGAAGAATTCATCAGAACTTCCGTATACTTCTCTAAGATTGCAGAAGCCGCCATCGTTTTTCTCCTACTATTCACATTCCTCAATATCTTTCCGGCTTTACAATACGAGTATCAGCCATCCTCATCAGCATTTGCTGAAAAATCTGAATCAACCAAAAATACCGAAGAAATTAACATTATTAATGCATCAAGTGATGTAAATACAACTCCTTCAATAATCCGAGAGGCTCAAACTGAAAAAATTAGGTTCAATAGAATATCTAACGCCATATCAAGAGAGGCTCGTTCATTTATTGAAATAGAAAAGATTCCGATCAAGAAGAAGCCCGGTTTCGCAGCACTGGAGAATAAGTCAATCATTCCGTCACCTATATCAGAGCAATCTTACTTAAGCGAATTAACAACTTTAGATGGCAGAAATGGTATGATTGAAAATGAGAAAATGGAGATCTACAGGGCTAGAGTTAAACCTAGGGAATTAAATGGACCTAAAGGTGAATCAATGATTAGCTTAGCATTCTCACCTACAGTTAATATTGTTAATTCTCCTGCTAACTACATCCTAAATACTCAACCTTATACCGTTGATGCATTGGGAATTGAAGCTGGAATTGGATATTCATTCAGGAAAAATGGATTCGAAATAGGTACTGGATTGACATATGCCAGAAAAGCATATAATCCTCAGATCCAGAATCAATACACCGGTAGGTTTAGCGAAGGATATGCTGTAGAGACGTTGAAAAACATAGAGTTTGATCTGGTCAGCGTTCCATTATTCCTGAATTATAGCCTTGCCTCTGGTGATGATTTTAACTTATATGCTGGAGTAGGAAGCTCAATTAATATCATAACCTCTGCAGGGTACAAAGTCAGAGAAAATGGTGAAGAATTTGATGCTCTTTCAAGATATCAGGATACCGGAAGATCTGCAAGCAGAGAATATACTCAAGGCATCTTGCAAGGAGGAAGCATACATGATAACCTCTTCATCTCTCTTGATATATCCATAGGTTTAGAAACCAACCTTTCTGAAAATTTATCCATATTCTTTGCTCCAACACTTAGACAACACATTGGGATAGCAGGAATAGGCCCCAATAAAGATCATGTTCACTCTCTGGGGTTAAATTTAGGTCTTAAGAAGAAAATCTAACGGAAGAATTCAAGATCTCAAAAATTATCTCAAACTTGATTGGCAACAAAATTGGTGCTGAGTTGTGCTTCAGCGAGTGTAAGTGTGTATGACTTCAGATCTTTAAGACTCACATTGAAAAGAGGAGTTGCATTTCTACCTGATGCTGAAATCACTTTTATGTAACCTATTATCATAACCCATCCTTGTAAAGTATGGAACATAGGATCTATCTCCGGGTCAATGCTTCCGTCTTGTTTGCCCCTCTCAATTTCTTTTGCGGTCAATTTGAATGGAAGATTCTGTAAATCTTTGATCTTCATATAGTAGATGCTTTCCTTAATAGCATCCGTTAATTTAGACTCATCCTCACCTCTGGAAGTTGATCTGGAAAGTGCAAAATAATCCAGTAAGGCCTCAGAGTATAGATAATTATCCTCGCAGAAATTCATGAATGTCTCTGTAAGCGCAACCACACATTTCAGACCGGTAGATTCACGGTATTCATCAATGGTCTTGTAATAATTATCTGTCAACAACTGCAATGCCTTATAGGTAACAGCCATATATAGATTCTCTTTACTCTGGAAATAGGAATACAAGGTAACCTTGGTGATACCTGCTTCCTTGGCGATATCCTCCATCTTGGCATTCTTAAATCCCACTTGAGAGAAGATGCGTTCAGCAGCTTCGACTATATTGGATTCCTTTAATGCTCTCTTCGTATCCCTCATTAAACCTTCTTTCTAATTCGTGGTTTGGTGCAATAATATGCTGTGACAAAGATATTATAAATCTTTACTCAGAGTATAGTTTTCTTGATATCAAAATGAATATCTTAGCTGCGATGAGTAATAGAACCATTCTCCTACTTAATGCCATTATTGAATTAATGGGTGGAATTGTCCTGATCATGTATCCTGAGTTTTTAGTATTAGGTGACCGTATGGACAATCTCGAGCTCAACATCTCTAAAATGTATGGAATAGGAGCTGCATGTATCGGGTTATTGAGTTATTTACTATATCGCTTTTGTGAAAGCGAATTATTGATTAAATACGCTTCTCTAACCATCATCATATTTCATGTCATCCTTAGTTTCCATCTCTATGGAATGTATAGAGCCGCAATACTAAAAGAGCCTCATGCTATTATAACACACGTTGTAATTACAGGTATATTTACCTTTATCTATTTAAAGAATATTAAATGACAACTTCTACCAATATATCGCAGATTAAATCTCTATTTCAGTTACAAAAGAATCATGCACCTCGCTTGAACAAGTCCTCGGCAGATGAGCGTATCTCCAAAATGAAAGCTATTAAATCTTACATTTCTGATCCTTCTAATGAAAAAAGATTGGTTGATGCTATACACAGTGATCTCAGAAGACCGGTAGTAGAGGTGTTGGTAGGTGAAGTCGTAACAGTCCTTCAGGAGATTGACTTTGTGTCCAAAAACCTTAAGCATTGGCTGAAACCTAAGAAAGTTTCTACGCCTCTTACTCTTGCAGGATCTTCGTCCTACATTTATTATGAATCAAAAGGAAGCAGCCTTGTCATATCACCATGGAATTATCCGTTCCAGTTGGCCATTACGCCTCTTATATACAGCATAGCTGCAGGAAATACAACAATTCTAAAGCCTTCAGAATATTCAGTAGCCACTTCTGATTTCCTCCAGGAAATGCTAGATCATTTATTCGATGATTCAGAAGTTAAAGTTGTTCAAGGAGGCGTTGAAGAATCACAGGCGTTACTTGGATGCCCATTCGACCATATGTATTTCACCGGAAGCACACATGTCGGGAAGATCGTAATGAAAGCTGCAGCAGAACATCTCAGTTCAGTAACACTGGAATTAGGAGGTAAAAGCCCATGTATTGTAGATGAAACAGCTGATATAAAAAGTAGTGTAAATTCAATTGCCTGGGGTAAGTTTTTTAATACTGGCCAGACTTGTATTGCACCTGATTATCTCCTCATTCATGAAAGTAAATACAATGCTTTCACAGACCAATTAAAATCTACGATAGAACGTCGGTTCAATCCTTCAGGAAAAGGCATCATCCACTCCGAAGACCTGGGAAGGATTATCTCTGAACGTCATTATGTAAGAGCTAAATCACTCTTGTCAGACGCAATCGAAAAAGGTGCCACAGTAATCTATGGTGGCGATCATGCCGATGAAGAGCGATATGTGAGTCCGACTCTACTTACAAGTGTCAATGACAGTATGAGGGTCATGAATGAAGAAATATTTAGTCCAATTCTCCCTATCATTCCATACTCCAATATAGGGGATATCATAAAGCAGACTTCAAGACTTCCTAAACCGCTGGCATTGTATATTTTCTCAAAGCATAAGAATAATATCGAAGAATACCTGAAAAATACTACTGCAGGAGGAACAGTCATCAATGATACATTAATTCATTACGGAAATCACAACCTACCATTCGGAGGAGTAAATCATTCCGGAATAGGAAAATCACATGGCCAATATGGATTGTATGCCTTCATGAATGAGCGTGCAGTGATGCATCAACATCTGGGAACCACAAAAATGCTACATCAACCATATGATGAAAAGACCTTAAAGACAGTAAGGCTTATGTCTAAGTTTTAATACTTAATGATATGGTCCTTGTTTCTTGGACAAGAACAACCCGGGAACAAGTATGAACAATCCTATGACAATGAAAATTCCAAGATGTAGGTTAGGGAACGGAGAGCTGAAACCATAGATACCAAAAAGTGTAATTCCTGATCCAAGAGAAAGTGCTTGCTTCTTGGTATACCGCAGATTCTTCCTAATTGAGATCCCTATGAACATACCCCAGATACCAAGTAGTGCCATTGCTACTGAAGAAAAAATCCAAATGATATTGAGTAATTCTGATACTTCAGGTCCTGTTCCATCATTGGACATGGCTTCCCTTATGATGCGAAATCCGATGAAATAATGAGCCATTGAAGCCAGAAACAACATCATTCCACCTATCAATATAATTGCAGCCAATGTGGTATTACGGATTTTCAACATAAGGCGTATGAAGATAGTTGTTTCTACCAACAAGTACAATAATATAATAAAAAAGGAGGCCAAAAGACCTCCCAGAAAATTGCAGATTTAAGTGTTATTGTTCTTAGAGTGCGTATTCATCAGCTTTGATCTGAACTGAAGCAATGGCACGCTTAAGATTTTTAATATTCTGTACAGGATACTTCGTTAACATCTTGATCCCTTTCATGTACATCGGTATAAGCTCCTCTGAGACAAATAAGCCTATGGCATCTATCGCACTTTTATACATTCTGAAATTGGTCTCATATAAATACGATTTCAAAATAGCATCATAGGTCTCTATGTCCTGATCCAGAGTCATCTCAGACATTTTATGTACTCTCAGTAATGTAGATTCAGCATTAAAGATATCAACGACCATATCTGCCATCACCAT
>JABDLO010000047.1 GCA_013002995.1 Saprospiraceae bacterium
ATATAGAAGTGATTTAAGAACATATTGTTGATTTCTTTGCAGGCCATTGACTCACAATACTTCAGCTTTTTTCAGTCCATAGGGTCTACTATGAACTTCAAAAAGAGCTTCGTCTTGTAAGTCTAGCACCAACAAATAAATTCAACATACATTCTTAAATCACTTCTTGAAACTCTCTAAGTGTCCTTAGTGCACTTAGCGGCAAACTATAAAGAAAGTGAAAAACAAAGTTGTCATACAAGGTTATCCCGGCTCCTTCCACGATGAAGCGGCCAGGAAGTACTATAAGACGGATGTAGAGGGCATCCCGGCAGATACATTCGATATACTGGCAGAAAAGCTGAATAAGGGGGAAGCAGATCATGGAGTCATGGCCATCGAAAACTCCATCGCCGGCACCATACTGCAGAATTATCGCATCCTCCGTGAAAACAATTACTGGATCAGCGGAGAAGTGTACCTAAGGATCCAACACAACTTGCTGGTCAATCCAGGAGTAAACATGGAAGATATCAAAGAAGTGGAATCACACCCAATGGCGATCAACCAGTGCCTGGAATTTCTCAGCCATTACCCCAAGATCAAAATCATAGAATCAAAAGACACTGCACTTAGTGCACTTAAGCTTAGAAACCAACCCAATCCTTACAGAGCATGTATCGCTAGTCTGGCTGCTGCAGAGTTGTACGGACTCGAGGTGTTGAATGAAAGCATCGAGACCAATAAGTCCAACTATACCCGTTTTTTCATCGTGGGAAGAGACAAAGAATTATACGATACCCGAAAGACCAATAAAGTAACAGCATACATCAGGATCCCGGATAAAAAAGGCCAACTGCTAAAAGTACTTCAACGCATCGAGGACCACAACCTCAACCTGAGTAAGCTGCAATCTTTTCCTGTGATAGGTGCCTTCAGAGAATATTTCTTCCATATGGACATAGAGTTCGATCACATTGATCAGTATTTCGACCTGAAAGACGACATCCTTGAAGTAACTTCAGAATACGACGAGCTGGGTATTTATGCTCGTGCAGACATCAGTGACGCCATATTTGCGAAAGCTAAAACGAATCCCTCATGATCATCCCGGAAGCACATAGACTATCTAAGGTAAAGACCTACTACTTCGCCCGGAAACTGGCTGAAATAGACCAGATGAATCAGGATGGAAATGTTCCTGTTATCAACCTTGGGATCGGGAGCCCGGACATCAATCCACCTGCTTCAGTAGTAAATGCGATTCAGGAGGCTTCAGATCTGCCTGGAGTCAATAAATACCAATCCTACCGCGGTATTCCAGAGCTGAGGGCAGCATTTAGCAACTGGTACAAGCGCCACTTCCAGGTGGAAATGGACGATCATTCAGAGATCCTTCCATTGATTGGCTCCAAAGAAGGCATCATGCACATCAGCATGGCTTTCCTCAATCCTGGTGATCAGGTACTGGTCCCCAATCCCGGGTATCCAGCTTATACAGCAGTTTCAGAGATCTGCCAGGCAGAAATCCGGCACTACGATTTAAAAGAAAAAAACAACTGGTTGCCTGATCTGGAAGCATTGGAAGCACAGGATCTGAGCAAGGTGAAGATTATGTGGATCAATTATCCTCATATGCCGACAGGAGCAACTGCAACAATAGCGTTTTTTGAAAAAGTCGTGGCTTTTGCCAAAAGAAATGACATACTGATCTGTCATGACAACCCTTATACTTTCATTCTGAACAATGACCCTGTGAGCATCATGCAAGTAGAAGGTGCTAAGGAAGTTGCACTGGAACTCACCTCTTTAAGTAAGAATTACAACATGGCAGGATGGAGGGTAGGAGCAGTTGCCGGACATGCTGACCTGATCAATAGCATTCTCAAATTTAAAAGCAATATGGATTCTGGAATGCACAAGCCTATTCAACTGGCTGCAGTAGAAGCATTAAATCTGACAAATGAGTGGCACCAGCAATTGAATACTCAATATGAAGAAAGAAGAAATTATGCCTGGAAGATCATGGACCTTGTAGGGTGTAGTTATGATAAGAATGCCTCCGGACTATTCATCTGGGGAAGAATTCCTGACGATGTGGACCATGCAGAAACCCTAAGTGATGCCTATTTATATGATGCAAGGGTGTTTATTACACCGGGCCACATCTTTGGATCCATCGGAGAAAAATACCTAAGAATCTCTCTATGTGCTGATCTTGATGCACTGACTGAGGCTCATGATCGCATCGTTCAAGTCTTAAAACCTGAAGTGTTATGAAACGAACAAGGATTTTTTTAAACGTAAAATACACCCAGGTATATGATTAAAACAAATTCATGTGAGTTCCTGAATGTATTAGAAAATTTTTGCAGATTTTCTGCAAGCAAAAATTTTTAAACAGATGAAAGTATCGATTGTAGGGCTTGGACTTATAGGAGGATCCATTGCCAGGGATCTGAAATCACAGATCAATGTAACTGTTTACGGCGTTGATAATAATCCTGATCATGCTGTTCAGGCCATGGAATTAGGCTTGGTTCATGAAATGAAAAGCCTGGAAGAAGCCATTGCAGAATCTGATGTGATCGTCATGGCCATTCCTGTCAATCACATAGAAAGCATATTGCCATCTGTACTGGATCAGGTTGATGTGCATCAAACAGTGATTGATGTGGGATCTACTAAAGAGAAAATCTGTGCAGGAGTGCAATCACATGTAAACAGAAGTCGGTATGTAGCGGCTCACCCATTGGCAGGAACAGAATATTCCGGCCCTACGGCAGCCATTCCAAGGTTGTTCGTTGATAAGAAAAACATCATCTGTGAGAGAGATTTATCAGCTGATGATGCGCTCGAAGTGGCATTAAAAATTTTCAGAAGCATGGGGATGAAGACTTATTTTCTGAATCCTGGTGAACACGATAAGCATTTGGCATACGTTTCGCATTTATCACATGTGAGTTCGTTTATGTTGGGATTGACCGTATTGGATATTGAGAAAGACGAGAGCCAAATATTCAACCTGGCGAGTACCGGATTTGCTTCCACGGTGAGATTGGCTAAAAGTAATCCCAATACGTGGGCACCGATTTTTGAAAAAAACAAAGAACATTTGGCGACAGCCTTGGATTCATACATTAATTATTTAATCAAATTCAAAAAAGCCATTGAAGGCAATGATGAATCAACTTCCCGGGAATTAATGCAGGAAGCAAATGACATCAAAAGGATATTAAATTAAAAATCAAGAAAATTAAAGATATGACAACACAGACACAAGATGTAGTTCAACCCGGTTGGCTGGCACTACACGGAAGACCGGTTCTTATTTCAGGGCCATGCAGTGCTGAGACCGAAGAACAAGTATTGCAGACAGCAACGAGACTTTTCCGAACAGGAAAAGTAGATATCATCAGAGCTGGAATATGGAAACCAAGG
This sequence comes from Saprospiraceae bacterium, assembly GCA_013002995.1. Classification (GTDB taxonomy): domain Bacteria; phylum Bacteroidota; class Bacteroidia; order Chitinophagales; family Saprospiraceae; genus JABDLO01. The sequence goes on from JABDLO010000047.1 coordinate 3,421, forward strand.
ACCAGGCCTAATTCATTCGAAGGAGTGGGGACCAAAGGATTGCCCTGGATGCAAAAAGTTAAGGAAGTGACCGGACTGCCAGTGACCATCGAAGTCGCTAAAGGGAAACATGTTGAATTGGCACTGGAATTTGGTATGGATATACTCTGGATTGGAGCAAGGACGACCGTTAATCCATTTGCAGTGCAAGAGATTGCTGATGCCTTGAGAGGAGTTGATATTCCGGTATTGGTGAAAAACCCATTGAATCCTGACTTGTCCTTATGGATGGGAGGTTTGGAAAGACTCGAAAAAGTGGGCATAACTAAGCTGGGAGCGATCCATCGTGGGTTCTCTAACTTTGGTGAGAAAATCTACCGTAACCGACCACAATGGCAACTACCTATTGAATTGAAAAGGAGAATGCCTGAATTACCCATCATCTGTGACCCTTCACACATCTGTGGTAGAAGAGATTTACTTGCCAAAGTATCTCAGAAAGCAATGGATCTCAACTTCGATGGATTGATGATTGAATCACACATTACTCCTGACGAAGCGTGGAGTGATGCCAAGCAGCAGATCACTCCAGAAGTATATGGAGAAATGATCAAAGAATTGGTCATTAGAGAAGATAAAATAGGAGATGCTCCGAACAAAAGCAAACTGGATTATCTAAGAAAGGAAATTAACTTTATTGATGATGAGTTGATCAACATTCTTACAAGCAGGATGAAGATTGCAAGAGATATCGGTGAATTCAAAAAGGAAAATAATATCACCATTCTTCAGAATGACAGATGGAATGAGATCCGCGATAAGTATGTCAAAAGAGGAGTAGAACATGGGCTCAGCGAGCGTTTCATACTTAAGTTTATCACGGATGTTCATGAAGAAAGCATCAGCCAGCAGGAGCAGATCATGCAAAATGAACATTACAATATAAAAAGTTGATATTCAACTATTTAGTGACAATAATACATACAAAATGAAAATAGTAACTACGCTTACTGTCTTACTATGCCTCATCCTGACGGCTTGTGGTGAAGATGAAAGTTGCACAAGGGCTGATTGGGCAGGAACTTATGTCCTACAGGATAAAGATTGCCTGGATGAGTCGATAGAATTTGAAGATTTAATAGTTATAGAGGAGGGAAGTGGCGAGAACACCATTATTATTGATGGAGAAGAAATAACCGTTACGGCTTGTGAGGCTACAGCGTTAGGGTTATTTGAATTGAAGTTGGAAGGAGATAAGTTAAAAATAGGACTTATTGTTGGAGGTTGTGAAGGAGAATATAAGCGGAATTAAGCCTCCATTGTATATCCAGTTTCGATCCTCTTAAGTACCAGTCTTGCAATTCCTTCAAGAGACTCATGTGTCCAGCCGGCTACATGTGGAGTGACTATTACATTGGAGATTGAGAAGAGGGATTTGTATAGGGTCTTTTCTTCAGAAGAGTAGTTCTTGGGTTTTTCATTTTCGAATACGTCGAGACAGGCTCCTCCGACTTGATCCTTTTCAAGGGCTTTTATCAAAGCACGGGTGTCAATGACTTTACCACGTGAGGTATTGATGATGATGACGCCGTGCTTGCATCGATTGAGGAAATCTTCATTGCACATATGAATGACTTCCTCGGTTAAGGGGAGGTGAAAACTGATGATGTCAGATTCTTCTAGAACAGTTTCAAGATTGGTTTCAATAACATCACACTCTGAGCCATAATTAAACTTATACTTATCATACCCCAGGACTTTAACCCCCCAATTGACAAGTTTAGATGCTAAAGCCGATCCAGTATGACCAACCCCGATGATACCAATGGTTTTACCTTTCAACTCGAAACCTCGATTTCCTTCTCTATCCCAATAGAATCGTTTTACTTCTTCATTTCCTTTATTCAGGTTATTGGCCAGCATTAATAGCATTCCCATAGCATGTTCTGCTACAGCATTGCTATTTCCTTCAGAAGCATTGATGATTCTTATTCCTTTAGAACGAGCATGAGGGATATCTACAATCTCCATTCCTGAGCCCAGTCTTGCGACAAATGTGAGCTTCTTCCCTTTCTCAATCAATGCTCGATCCATAAGTATCTTGGAATTGATGACAATACCGTCGTAATTGTGGATAGAGTTATGAACTTCGTCCAGTGAAATGGTGGTATTATAATCCACTTTCCAACCTTTTTCAATGAGCGCTTTGGGCAGAAGTTGATGAACTTTATCTGTAATCAGGACTTTCATATGGGAAGAAACACCTATTTTAAAAACAATGTGGCGAATATCAGAAATTTATTTCTCGAATATGACTTTCTAATATATATTTGCCAGCGTTTTATCCAACGACATCCTCCATGCCTAGAGACAACAGCATTAAATCCGTTCTGATCATAGGGAGCGGACCCATCATTATAGGACAAGCTTGTGAATTCGATTACTCCGGAAGCCAAGCTTCAAGATCACTCAGAGAAGAAGGAATAGAAGTAAGTCTGATCAATAGCAATCCAGCGACGATCATGACTGACCCCCTGACAGCTGACCATATTTATTTAAAACCCCTTACACCTGAAAGCATCATTGAGATCCTTGAAGAAAGGCATATTGATGCTGTACTGGCGACCATGGGTGGTCAGACTGCTCTCAACCTTGCCATAGAAGCGGGTAAGATGGGTATTTGGGAAAAATACAATGTGCGCCTTATCGGTGTGGACCTTGAGGCCATTGAGCTAGCAGAGAATAGAGAAGCTTTTAGAGAGCATGTAAAGAAGCTCGGTCAGCACGTAGCTCCTTCTGTTATAGCCAATAGTTTCCTTGAAGGAATGGAAGCCGCACAAAAGATTGGATTTCCACTTGTGATCAGGCCATCTTATACCCTTGGAGGAACCGGTGGAGGTTTTGTTATGGAAGAAAAAGATTTTCAGGAAGCATTAAAAAGAGGATTGAGTGCATCTCCTACACACGAAGTGCTAGTTGAGCAAGCTGTACTGGGATGGAAGGAATATGAATTGGAGTTGTTGCGAGATGCCAACGACAATGTGGTTATCATCTGTACGGTAGAAAATATGGATCCGATGGGGATCCACACAGGAGATAGTATTACCGTTGCACCAGCCATGACCTTATCCGATACTGCATATCAAAGGATGAGAAATGACGCCATCCAGCTGATGAGATCCATGGGTAATTTTGCCGGAGGATGTAATGTACAATTTGCCATTAATCCGGAAAATGAGGATTTAATATGCATTGAGATCAACCCAAGGGTATCGAGATCATCAGCTCTGGCAAGTAAGGCAACAGGATACCCAATTGCCAAGATTGCTGCAAAACTGGCCATAGGATACAATTTGGACGAACTTAAGAATCAAATTACTAAAACAACTTCAGCATATTTTGAACCTACCCTTGATTATGTGATTGTAAAAATGCCAAGATGGAACTTTGCCAAATTCCCGGGAGCCGATACAACACTAGGACTTCAGATGAAGTCAGTAGGTGAGGTAATGTCTATAGGCCGTAACTTCCTTGAAGCATTACAGAAGGCTTGTCAGTCACAGGAAAACAACAGGAGTGGCCTGGGTGCAGATAAGAAAGAGTGGATCAAGACAGAGGATATTTTGAGACGACTCGAGCAAGCAAGTGATGATCGTGTCTATCGAATCAAAGACGCCATCAGACTGGGTGTCCCTCTAAAATCTGTCCAGAAACTTACTAAAATAGATCCATGGTATCTTAAGCAAATCAAAAGATTAGTAAAGATTGAAGAGGAGCTTCTCAAATATAATGTAGCAGAAGATATTCCTGTTGACTTTTTCAGAGAAATGAAGACATTGGGTTATTCCGATGCTCAGATTGCCTGGGTGTTGAGAATTAAGGAGGAAGAAGTAACCAAACAAAGAAAAAAGTTAGGAATCCGTAGGACTTATAAAATGGTGGATACCTGTGCGGCGGAATTTGAAGCCCAGACTCCATACTTCTATTCTACATTTGATCATGAAAATGAGAGTTTTCCAACTCCAGATAAAAAGAAAATCATTGTCTTGGGATCAGGTCCTAACCGTATCGGACAGGGAATCGAATTTGATTACTGTTGTGTTCATGGGCTGATGGCCATACATGAAGCAGGATATGAATCAATCATGATCAATTGTAATCCGGAAACAGTATCGACTGACTTCGACATAGCAGATAAGCTTTATTTCGAGCCGGTATTCTGGGAACATATTGAAGAGATCATAGAACTAGAGAAGCCGGAAGGCATTATTGTGCAACTCGGTGGGCAGACAGCCCTCAAACTTGCTGAAAAATTTGAAGAAAAGGGTATTAAGATCATAGGCACCCAATACAAAGATATGGACCTGGCTGAAGACCGGGGAAGTTTTTCTGACTTGCTCAAAGAGTTAGATATTCCATATCCAGAATACGGAGTGGCCGATGATGCTGACGAAGCCCTTGATATAGCTAAAAGGGTTTCTTATCCAGTACTTGTAAGGCCATCTTATGTATTGGGTGGTCAGCGGATGAAAATTGTGATTAACGATGAGGAACTTGAAAGACAAGTACTGACCATTTTCAAGCATATGCCGGACAATAAGGTACTCATTGATCAATTCCTGGAAAGGACTAAGGAAGCAGAAGTGGATGCCATCTTCGATGGGGATGAGGTTCACATTATGGGTATCATGGAACATATAGAACCAGCGGGCATTCACTCCGGTGACAGTTCAGCAGTTCTTCCTACGTACAGCCTTTCAGAATCAGCAGTTGAAACGATGAAAGAATATACCGAGAAGCTAGCCAAAGCACTCAATATACGTGGGTTGATCAACATTCAATTTGCCATCAGGCCTGAGAAGGGTGATCGTCCAGAAAAGGTATTCGTGATTGAAGCCAATCCGAGGGCATCCAGGACTACTCCTTTTATAGCCAAGGCATATCAGATACCATATCTAAAGATTGCAACTCATGTAATGATGGGAACCAAGAAATTGAAGGACTTTGAGATTATAAAGAAACTGAAGGGATATGCCATTAAAGAACCCGTATTTTCATTTAATAAATTCCCTAATGTGGATAAGCAATTGGGGCCTGAAATGAAATCAACAGGTGAGGCCATCCGGTTCATTAAAGACTTGAATGATCCATTCTTCAGAGAAATGGATAGTAAGCGGTCCATGTTCTTAACGAGATAATGCCCTCTTAAATAGGTTGGGTAAGAATTCAAAACACTTAACGCAGTTTTTCTGAGTCTTCGGTAAATATTCAATAAATTATAGGATATTGTATTCTCGAAAATATCTGTCTGATGAGAATAATTCACCTCTTGACGATACTGATTTGTGTATTTATCTTTTCATGCAGTAATGAATTAGACGATAAGACAGCGGCAGTTATTGAAGAAGATATTCTCATCATTGAAGATTCTTCGGTACCCAAAGGCATAACTGATTTTCTTGATAATAGCACCATTGTATTATTCGGTGAGACCCACTATGTGCAAGAACACCAGGAGTTTATAGTAAGGCTTTTGCCTGAACTAAGTGAGAGGGGATACAAGATCATTTACCAGGAATTATTTCACTGTTTCACATGGATGGTAGAAGATTATATCAATGGGGACATCAATGAATTACCAGAATTTTTACACTTCTTCGATGACACTTTAATACGAGGACTTAAATCATTTAATGAAACTGTACCTGAGGGTGCAAGAATTGAATTGAGATATATGGATGTCAATCACTGGAAGTCCAATTTTTCACGATCTATAGAAGAGATGGAAAAAATCATCGGTCCCAGTTCACTATTCGATAAATTAAAAAATACAATTCCGGATGAAGCGGATTATTTAACCAATCTAATTAGTGCTAACAATTTAATGATCAACGATAAACAGAAATACCAAAACGAATTAGGAGTTAAGTGGTATGACCGCATTCTAGAAATGATAGGCATTGAAATAAAGAGCCATAACCATAGAACCATAAGAAATAATGGTGAACGAGAAAAGGTTATGGCTGAAATCATCACACTTGGAATAAATGAATCCTTATCGAGTAAGCATTTAATAAATACTGGCATGTTTCATGCTCAGAAGGAAATTTTTATGGGCCAAAAAATTGACAGGTTGAGACAATTACTTGATAAGGAATTTACCAATCTTAACTCTCTTGTTTTTATCGGTATGAGAGGAAAGTACAAAAACGCTTTTGATAGTAATGACAAAATCACATTCGACTTAACAGATGATGCATCTTCAAATAGCATGATCAATTTAATTGATAAAATATCTGAAAACCACATGTCATTTCTTCCGCTCAAAAACGACGTATTCAATGATGATGTCGAAATCAATTATACGCCAGAAACAAAGGTGAATGCTCCTATAGGGCAGCAATTTGATGCCATTATTACTTATCCTGAAATCGGAGTGCTTGAAAGTATGGATGTATATGATTACAGAAAGTAAAGACTTTTTTATTAAAAAGACCTGTTCATTTCTTTTCAGATATGGATTCAAATCTTTCTTTAAAGATCTTCAATTGGTTATTTTGTTGACATAACAACACTCTAATAATTGTGATCAGAAGAAACTTCCTTCAATACAGTTTTCTGGCAGGATTATTCCCTGCTGCATTAGGTGCTAGTGATCTCTATCACTCAGGAAATAAATTAGGTGAATTCCAATTGAAATACGCACCTCACCTTGGAATGTTCAAGCATTCAGTCGGAGATGATCCCATCGACCAGCTTAATTTTATGGCCGATCAGGGATTTACAGCATTCGAGGACAATGGGATGAAAGGTAGAGACGTCTCCTTACAGGAAAAGATGGCTTCTACGATGGTCAATAGAGGGTTGCTGATGGGAGTATTTGTCGCTCACACCATTTATTGGAATAAACCCAACCTGGCATCTGGAGATCAATCTTACCGAGAGGAATTCTTAAAAGAAATTAGGGAATCTGTTGAAGTGGCCAGGAGGGTGAATGCGACCTGGATGACGGTTGTCCCCGGACACCTGGACCTCCGAAAAAATATTGGGTACCAGACCTCCAATGTTGTAGAAACTTTGAAGCAAGCCAGTGCAATTCTTGAACCACACGGATTGGTTATGGTTTTAGAACCATTAAATTTCAGAGACCACCCCGGACTTTTCCTTTCAGAGAGCCCACAGGCATATGAGGTATGTAAAGCAGTAAATAGTCCGGCCTGTAAGATATTATTTGACATCTATCATCAGCAAATCACTGAGGGAAACCTGATTCCCAATATAGAGGCCTGCTGGGATGAGATTGCCTATTTTCAGATAGGAGATAATCCCGGAAGAAAAGAACCTACAACCGGGGAGATTAATTACAAAAATGTATTTAATTACATACACTCAAGAGGATTTGATGGTGTTATGGGAATGGAACACGGTAATTCAATAAAAGGAAAGGAGGGAGAAGAGAGAGTAATTGAAGCATATAAAGAAGTAGATCAGTTTTAATTAAAAATCAAAGTAAAAGGATGAAGCATTTCAAATTATGGATGTTCCTCTTGCTGTGTTCAGCTGCATCAGGACAATCATCATGGGAAATAGTAGCAGATGAAATTAACCCCAATAATTATTATGGAATTACTGTAGCCAACGGAGTTGTAGGGATCGTTTCTTCTCCTCAACCTTTAAAGGTGACGGATGTGGTCCTAAATGGTGTATACGATTATTATCAACGGGGTAGGGTTTCCAACATCTTGAAGACATTCAATCACGTCAACATGAATCTGGATATTGATGGCAGGAGAGTAGGTCCGAATAATATCTCTGGGTACAAACAGGTGCTTAATATGGAAAAGGCCTACTTGGAAACCTCTTTTGATGTTGAAGGAAAGGCATCTGTCACATCCCAGATGATGTCTTTGCGTAATATGCCCTATACAGCTATGATTGATGTATCGATAACCGCAATGAATGATATCAGGATTACACCGATGAGTGTTCTTGAAGCGCCTAACCATCTTCAGGATGTGAGAAACTATTATTCAGAGATAGATCGCCCACATGTTAACATACCATTGATGACTTCAGTAGGGTTAAGTCCTTCAGGTAAGATTAAACTGGCAGCAAGCAATAGTTTTGTTTTCTCTGAAGAACACGGAGAAGAACCAGATATCATTCATGAAGAATGGGATTATAATATGCACCTGGCCAAGTTTCATAAGAAGCTTAAGAAAGGAGAGACATACCGATTTTCTATTGTAGCATCTACTGTTTCTTCAGTTCAGTATGAAGACCCACATAATGAAGCTGAAAGGCTGACCATATTTGCCATGCTTGAAGGGGCAGACCGATTAAGGAAAAGGCACGAAGGTGCCTGGAACAAACTATGGAAATCAGGGGATATTGAGGTTACCGGGAGTTTAGAAATCACAAGAGATGTACGATCTGCAATGTACCACCTATATTCATTTAGCAGAGCTGGTACTGCCTATTCTCTGTCTCCTATGGGGCTTTCTGGTCTTGGATACAATGGACACATCTTCTGGGATACAGAGTTGTGGATGTATCCACCTATCCTTATGTTACAGCCCGAAATTGCAAGGTCACTATTGGAGTATAGGTATGAAAGGCTGGATGCTGCCAGGGAGAATGCTTTTTCTCATGGATATGAAGGAGCAATGTATCCCTGGGAGTCAGCAGGTGATGGTTCTGAGGATACTCCAGTGTGGGCATTAACCGGACCTTTTCAGCAACACATTACAGCTACTGTGGGTTGGGCTTTCTGGAAGTATTATCAAGTTACAAAAGACAAAGAATGGTTGAGTACCAGAGGATGGCCGGTGCTTAAGGAAGTAGCTAAATTCTGGGCTTCCAGGGTAGAGCGGAATGGTCCTGGAAGGTATGATATCAATAACGTAATAGGAGCCAATGAGTGGGAAGAAAACATAGATAATAATGCTTTTACAAACGGAATGGTGAAAACAGTACTTGAATATGCCACCCAGGCAGCACTAGAACTGGGAATATCACCTGATCCTGACTGGATGCATGTTGCTGAGAACATTCCAATCCTTCAATTTCCGGATGGTACTACAAGAGAAAATGCTACATACAACGGAGTAATCATCAAGCAAGCCGATGTCAACCTTCTGTCCTATCCTCTTAATGTAATACAGGATAAGAATCAGATCATGAAAGACATTGAATACTATCTTCCGAGACTGGCTCCAGATGGACCTGCTATGGGAGCGGCCATCCTTGCGGTCTTATATAATCGATTGGGAATGTCTGAGAAAGCTGCTGAAATATTTTCAAGTTCATACAAGCCCAATGAGGTTCCACCATTTGGAGTGATAGCAGAAACAGCTGGAGGTACCAATCCATATTTTGCAACAGGAGCTGGAGGTATGTTGCAGGCCGTGATTAATGGATTTGGGGGGTTGGACATCAATGACGAGGGGATTATTCAGGTGGAAACCAAGCTTCCTTCAGGATGGGAAAAACTCATCATCAAAGGAGTGGGTGTAGATAATAAAACCTACATCGTAGAAGAAAAATGACATCTGTCGTTAATTGTCATTAATTTAGAGACGGCTTAAGGATTAACTATATGGAAGAAAACAAAGGCAATCAGACTCCTCCTGTTCAAGGAAACAACAATGGAGATGCTCCCTCAGGTGAAGGTCAATCTCAAGATAGATTGAAGCAAGACTTCACTGGATTACTTGGTAGCTTGCGTGATTTCCTGAAGGAGATATTCGATATCCGAGAAAAAACGGATAAAGAGACTACTCAGAAGATGATCATTGAAGATGTCCCTTTCAAGGGACATACGGCATGGATTCTTGTCTGTTCGATACTGGTAGCTTCCGTTGGCTTAAATGCCAATTCTGCTCCGGTGATCATCGGAGCCATGTTAATATCTCCGCTGATGGGACCGATCCTTGGTATTGGATTGTCTATTGCCATCAATGACATTGACACTTTGCGGAGGGCACTCACTAACTTCCTGGTGATGGTTGTGTTGAGTGTGCTTACAGCTTTTTTGTTTTTCAAAGTTTTTCCCCTCAGAGAGGAATCTTCAGAATTACTGGCCAGGACGGCACCGGATATACGAGATGTATTGATTGCATTCTTCGGTGGTCTTGCTCTTATCATTGCCAGAACTAAAAAAGGAACAATAGCTAGTGTGATCTTTGGTGTAGCCATTGCTACTGCTCTGATGCCGCCATTGTGTACTGCAGGTTTTGGCCTGGCAATAGGAAAATACAGCTATTTCTGGGGAGCCATGTACCTTTTCACCATCAATACCATATTTATTGGTTTGGCTACCTACCTCATGCTGAAGTTACTGAGGTTCAGAATGGTCAGGTATGCCAATTCGGTGAAGCGTAAACGGATTGCACAGATTGTTTCGCTAACTGCCTTGCTGGTAATGATTCCTGCATTATGGACCTTTTATAATGTTTTTCAGGAAAGCCTATATATGAAACAGGCCAGATCATTTGTAGATAAGGTGGTAAAGAAGACGGAATTGCCTAAGGGCGGGGTTTATTTACACAATTTAACAGAAATCAATTACAGGAGAGACTCCACTTCAACCATAGATCTTTATTTCATGGGAGATGATGCAGTTCCAGATCATGTAGAAGCCACATGGGAAAACACAAAAAATTCTGACTATAGCAAACTCAAAAACACCATCCTGAAAATTGAAGATGGAGCCGCCAATGAAGCTTTTGAGCAGATGAATTACCTACAGGAACTTTATGATTCTAAAAAGATAGAATTGGAATCGAAAGAATCGCAGATTAAGGTTTTGGAACGTGAGGTCAACAGGTTAATGGCAGTGGCATCTAAAAGCTTCCCTATAAATCAATGGGCCAATGAAGCTAGAGCTAATTACCCCGAAATTCAAGAGATGGGATACTATTATTTCATCAAGGCAAGAGCAGATAAGCTGGATACCATCCCGGTATTTACGGTTAACTGGAAAGCAGAAGCCGATTCAATCTCCGTTCAGGAGAATATGAAAAAGATTCGGAACTGGCTTGTGATCAAGACCAACCTTTCAGATATTATCCTGGAAGAAAGAAACTAGTAATGAAGGATCTCATCAATAGATTGATACTACTGTATTGTATTGTTGTGTTCACTTCTTGTGGAGGAGATGAACCAGTCTCTTCTGAAATGTCTTACACAGATGTTAGAGATGGTCAGGTATATCGCACAATTGAAATGAATGGCCTTACCTGGATGATCGATAATATGAATTATTCTGATAATGATCTTGGGTGGGTGTACAGAGATGATATTTCTTATGAGTCGCCTTATGGGCGGATGTATGATTGGTGGATGACTCCGCAAGTGTGTCCTGAAGGATGGCGTCTTCCTACCAAGGAAGAATATGAAGCTTTATCAGAAGTAATTGCAGATGGAGATATGTCATTGAAATCAGATGAATTTAATCTTTTAGCTGGTGGATTACGACAGAATAATCAAGGTCAATATGACAACAAGACAGAGTATCAATCGATCGATTCTGAAGGGTTCTTTTGGACTTCAACAGAATTTAAACAGGGTATAGTAGATATGAATGGAGAAGAGATCAGTGCTTTCCTTCTCTATTATAATGAAACAGAAAACAGGATTGGAGTATTCGCATTAAATAAGGAACATGGTTTCAGCGTAAGGTGCGTGCAATAGCCCTTTTACCCAAGTTTTAGAATTAAAATTTATTTAGGAAAGACTTCAGCAAGAAATCTTATTCACCCTTCTCTGATGTCTTCCCCCTTCAAATTCTGTTGAAACAAAGATCTTAACCATATCTACAGCCATTTTCTTACTTACAAATCTTGCTGGTATGCAAATTGAATTGGCATCGTTGTGCTGTCTGGCCAATTCAGCGATTTCGCGTTTCCAGCATAATGCAGCTCTGACACCGTCATGTTTATTAGCGGTCATGCACACCCCATTTCCGCTACCACAGATCAGTATACCTCTTTCTACTTCTCCAGCATCTACCATTGAAGCTACAGGGTGAACAAAGTCAGGATAATCAACAGAATCAGAGGAATGAGTGCCATGATCGATTACTTCATGACCCTCTTTATTAAGTGCCTTGACGATAACGTCTTTATAAGGAAATCCAGCATGATCACATCCTATGGCAATCTTCATAATTAATGGTTTAGTTTGGCATATTCTGTATGTTATAAGCAGATAATAGCTCATTCATCTCTTGTGCAAATGCAGGGTCTTCAACTCTTTGAGATAAGAGAGAAATGATTCTGACAGCTTCAAGAGAACTACTCATATCGCTTTCAAAAGACATCAAATCATCATTGTCCAGGCTGGAATAAAAGTCAAGCCACTGTCGGGTTTCTTCAGCCAGGATCCTCATTTGCTTTTTGGCATTTTCAAAGTCTTTACCCCTTATCAGTATGTTGATGAAGTTGATGGTTGCATTATCATATGCGAAGTTGAAATGTGGAAATACTTCGAAGTTTTTATTGGCTACTTCCATAGCCCTTTGAGTATCTCCTTTTTCAATTAGTTTACTGGCTGTACGGATCATAGCCATTTTCATTGCGTTGATCTCAGGATTGTAACTATCATTGATGTAAGTATCAAACTTGTCAAAGTTGCCCCACTTCCATTTGGTCATGATGTTCTCATAACACTTTTCAACATCTACCATTCCATTTCCATAGATGCCCAACTCAGAATCGCTGGGAGTCTCCCATGGCACAATCCTTAAGGCCAGACCTTCCAGTTGAGTATTATCATTTAGTCCAAGAAGCTTGGATGGTTCACACGTAACTGCAAAGTATATTGGACGATCATAGAAATTGGATGATATGATATCCATTACGGCGAGCTCATCCTTGATTAAGGATCGCTTGGATTTTGGGAAATTGATTGGGATGTATTTATCCAGGCTTTTGTCGTCAGGCAGATCAAATAGTGGATTATTAACGACTTTATTAGAATCAACTGCAATAAAGAACTGCCTGGTAGGAATGAAAGCACCTCCTTGAGTCATTGATCTTGGGTCATTTATTGTCCTCAAGGCTGCAGAAAGTTCCATGGGCCGTTCCTGGATATTCATTTCAGGCATTGGGAAGGTGATCTGGTTTCTTAGATTACCTCTTATAGATTCTGGACTCATTGTCAAATTTATAGGAGGAGAGTCATTTACCTTATTTCTTAATTTATTGATATACCAGTCTACCTGGATCAGGCTCAGGTTCACCACTCTCACATCTGTTCTGATTCCTTCTACTTCCTGAGCATACCATAATGGGTAGGTATCATTATCACCATAGGTAAAGATGATGGCATTTTCTTCCACACTATTAAGGAAATTAGAGGCATAATCTCTGGATCCATAATGACCTTTTCTGCTATGGTCATCATAATTCTGGAATCCCATTATCACAGGAGCGGATAAAACGATTATGGTTGCCAGGGCTGCTCCTAGTTGAGGCTTCTCTGCAAGTTTTTGCCTCAGCATATCGTAAATGGCCAGCACACCCATACCGATCCATATACAGAAAGTCATAAAAGATCCTACTAGTACATAATCCCGTTCCCGGGGTTCATTAGGAGGTTGATTGGAATATATAATAATTCCAAGTCCTGTAATGGCAAATAGCACCAACAAGACAAAGAAATCCTTACGATCTCCGAAGAAATGGAAGACTAATCCGAGGATACCAAATATGAGGGGTAAAAAGTAATATGTATTATTGGACTCATCATTCTTCATGGTGTCAGGGAGCTGATCCATATTGTACAACTTGGCTTCATCAAAAAACTTAACCCCTGATTGCCAATGACCCGTCCTCAAATCCCAGGGGAAATAACCCTGATCACCATTTTGTCGACCCACAAAGTTCCACATGAAATACCTCATATACATCCATCCCATCTGATATTTCAACATAAACTTCAAGTTGTAAGCCATAGAAGGATCTCCCTTGGTGTCACTCATTAATTGTCTCCGCCACATATTATGCAGGGCAATCCTGTTCTGATCGTTGTGCCCGATTCTAGGGAACAGGATCATATCCCTAGGGTTATACTTTACCTCAAATTTCTCATCAACGATTTCATATCTATCACCAACTCTCCCATATCTTTCTTCAACGTTATAATCAATAGGACTGGCATTATAATGAGGTCCTTTTAAAAGAGCTCGTTCTCCATATTGTTCCCTGTTCAGATAAGGAAGCAACCTCATTGCATCTGAAGGAACATTCATATTCACAGGTGTATCTGCATTGGCTCTGACCACAATTACACCGATGGTAGAAAAACCAATCACTGATAGAAGGGCAGCAATGGTAAATAAATGCATTGCGTAATACCCTTTCTTATTAGCATATCTGAGCAATAAATAGCCCACTCCAAATATGATGATGATGGTAGGAATGATTCCGCTGTGGAAAGGTAATCCGAGACTATTTACAGTGAATAGTTCCATATTTTTCCATAGTGTTGGAATTCCAACAATAATTACTTTCTGAAGCATACCTACTGCAAGCACCCCTGCAAGTAGACTTAGTCCCACTCCAGTTAAGGAGTGCGTTTTATACTTTTTGTAGTAATACAATAATGCTATTGAAGGATAAGTCAGAAGACTTAATAAGTGAACTCCGATTGACAATGCTCCACAAAATAATGACAGTATGAGCCATCGATCTGCGTCTTGATTGTCATCCATTTCATACCACTTAGATGCAGTCCAGAACGTAAGAGCTGTAAAACATGTGGACATAGCATAAACCTCACCTTCTACTGCTGAAAACCAGATAGAACTTGAAAATGCAGTAGCAAGACCTGCCACTAACCCGGCGCCCATTAAAGCGTATTGTCCTCCTTGATCTACTTCTGCATCGCGGCCTACTAAAGCCAACTTACCAAATATCATTGTTATCCAGGCTGCAAAGACTGCAGTAAATGAAGCTAACATGCCTGACATCAGGTTTACACCAAATGCAATATCTGAAGGGTTGTCAGAAACCACACTTGCCACTCCGGCAAACATCCGGCCTATTAACATAAAGAGTGCAGCACCCGGAGGGTGAACCACTTCCATTTTGTAAGCTCCAAGGATGAATTCTCCACAATCCCACAAACTTCCTGTTCTTTCTACAGAAAATATAAAAACGATAAATGTTATAATGAATACCAGTAAGCCCGTAAGGAATCTTGGTTTTTTCAGCAGTTGCATATATTATGGTATTTACTCAATTAAGCCGAACAAAGGTAATAAACTTGCTCATTACTCATTACACTTCAGCGGTCAATCAATTTCCTTCATTAACGTGTTCGCTTAAGTAGTTATTCTGCCTATCATAAGGGACATCAATCTAACAGATTTCTGTAACAGGACTTTACAAAATTATTTAGGTGAAAATTGAGGATGGAATTACAGAATTGGATGTCAAGAAAGAGTAGAAATTGGTGTATTTATTATCGAATCATGGAATTTTGGAAAAAATCACAAATCAATGATGGATTTCTATTTTTATTTTAAATGTGATATAAAATACAGAAAACCAACATGTTATGAATAAACATGTATGTGTATATTCGTTTTCAAACGAATAACAAATGGCTACAAACGTATGTAAACGATTATTAAACGACTCTCGTTTGGATGTGCCCTCATCTTTGTATTGTCATCGATGCAAAAATCATTATTAAACATTATTAATTATTAACCGTCCGTATGGGCACAAAATTTAAACACATGAGAGCGATTAGAAATTCAGTACAGTTAATTGGAAATTTAGGTAGAGACGTAGAAGTATTCACTTTTGATTCCGGAAATAAGAAAGCCAGCTTTACCATGGCTACTTCAGAATACTATAAAAACAAGGAGGGAGAGAAGGCCCAGGATACCCAATGGCATAATATTGTCGCATGGGGTAAGACAGCTGACTTGATGTCTGCACTCCTTGAAAAGGGCAACCAGGTATTGGTGAAAGGAAAGATTGTTAACCGATCTTATGAAGACAAAGAAGGTAACAAGAAATTTGTTTCTGAGATTGTTGCCAATGAATTCATGAAGATCACCAAGAAAGAATTGCCATTTTAATTGTTAATACATTTTCTCAATTTTCAATATTTAGGCTCTCAAGAACGCTTGGGGGCCTTTTTAATACAAATAAATGAAAACATAATTTTATGAAAAATGAAAATACTCCTATAATAATTCCGAATGAGAGAATAATCAATAAGATATTATTACTTCAAAATGAAAAAGTTATTCTGGATGTGCATCTAGCAGAAATGTATGAAGTAGAAACAAGGGTTTTAAAACAAGCTGTAAGAAGAAACATGGAAAGGTTTCCAACTGACTTTATGTTTCAGTTGGATGAAAAAGAAATTAATTCAGTGGTATCACAAAATGTGATACCATCTAAAAGTTTCTTTGGTGGAGCAAAACCGTTTGCATTCAATGAAACTGGTGTTGCAATGTTATCAAGTGTATTGAAAAGTAAGAAAGCAATCCAAATGAATATTGTAATAATCAGAACGTTTGTTGCATTAAGACAGCTTTCAATTAGTTATGAGGACTTAAAACGTAAAATTGAAGAAATAGAAACCAGATTTGATGGGGAGATTAAATGAGATTTATGAGACACTAAAATATTTATTGAGTCCAAAAAATAAGAGAAATCCTATCGGATTCAAGAAAAACGATACCTAGGTTTATTTTTTTATACCATCCTGATTACAAATCCAGGTTATGGCGAGGAACTAAAATTTTCCTTAATTCACTCTATAGATCAACACCAATCCAAAGATCAGCAATACCAATCCGGCACCCCTGATAACCCATTGGATTAGATCATCTTTTAATTTCTGTTTTAAGAACTTGGCCATTAAGACTTTTAAGGTGTCTGTGATCATGATGGTTATCATAATGGTGCCAAGGAAGAAGGCTGCTTCCTGGTTATTTACTTTCTTACCGATTACATAAGTGGATATTACACCGATCCAGAAAACAAAGGTGAATGGATTGATGGTATTGACAAGAAATCCTTTCAACCAAAACCCTGCATAGTTTCTGGCAGAAAAATTCTTCTTTTCATAATTGAGCTCTACCTTTTTCAACATTGCTGATATTCCGAACACGATCAGGATGAACCCACCCAATAATCCCATCCAATATTGAAAGGTACCATCCTGAACGACATCAGCAATTTTATTTACAAAAATGTAGGTACCTAAAATGATGATAACATCACTGACCCATATGCCTAGTCCTACAGTCATGCCTGCCCTTCCTCCATGCTCGATAGAAGTCTGTGTCAACGCCACGAATATGGGCCCCAATAAAATGGCCAAACCCAACCCAAGCGTCAATCCTTCTAATATGAATGGTAAATACTGTTGCAATGGTACAGGAATTTATGAGTAAATGGATGCAACTATTTTTCTACTTCCGCCTCTGTTTCTGAATTCACAAAGATAAATTCCCTGCCACGTACCCAACGATAATTTTCTACCAATGATGGGAATACTCACACTACTACCTACCATGCTTGCTTTTATGTGTGCCGGCATATCATCAGGACCTTCAATTGTGTGCATAAGGAATGGCATATTTTCCGGCACCAACTTATTGTAGATGGATTCAAAATCAACAAGAACATCAGGGTCGGCAGCCTCATTGATGGTCAGTCCGGCTGAAGTGTGTTGGATGAAAAGGTTTAAGATTCCATTTTCAGGAAGTTCAGGGAGCTCATTCAGTATTTCACGAGTAACAATATGAAAACCTCTTGACTTGGGAGATAATCTTAACGAGTGATGCGAGACCATGATGAAGCTTTATTTCTAATCAAATGTAATCACATCTGATCAATTAAAAGCCACCTTCCAGTCTTTCCTTCTTCTTTCTGATGGCTACTTCTCGGATCCACACCGGTATGACGATGGCTCCGGCTATTAAATATGGATAATATGTTATCAACCTCCAGACCAAAGCAATCAATGTTGCAATTCCCTTAGGTATATAATCTGAAAAGAAACCTCCGAAAAGATATTCTGCTACACCGGCTCCCCCAGGAGTCGGGCTGAAAGCAGTAATCGCGTGCATGGTTTCACTACGTGCATATATCAGCAACTGAGACATAAAATCAGTAGGAGTAGCATAAACCAAAGCCAGAATGATACAATTCAATGCCAGGAACCTGGTAACCCATGCTCCAGTGGTGGCAACCATTGAATTGATGTGAAATGACCACGGCTTGTTACTGATCTCCTTGGAAGTGATAACAACATCTAAAGCTGTCTTTCTCAAGTCTCTTTTAAATCTGCCAAGTATTCTAACCTTGGACAACCATAATAGTATCCTCTTTAAAGTAACCGGTCTATAGAACAACCCATAAGCGAAAAGTGCACCATAACTTGCCATAAATGCTACTACAGCAAAGAAGGTATATCCATAACCATCAATATCCGTTATGCTTTCCATTCCAGGCCTGATGATGAGTGGACCGATAATAATAATCAGTAAAGGAAGAGAAACTATGAAGAAAATGGTATCCAATACCATCGAATAAAGAACTACTGCAACAGTTTTAGCTCCAGATATCTTCTCTTGCGCCAATAAAAATAAGGCAACTGCAGACCCTCCAATACTTGTAGGAGAGACAGATGAGGCAAATTCCCAGATCACAATCAGCTCCATACTTTTCCAGAACTTGAAATCTCCGGAAGTCATTATTCTTAATCTCCAGGCATAGAATAAATGACGAATGATATACATTACAATAGCCATGAATATCCAGAACAAAGTTGAGGACGTAAGTGGAATGGCCTTTAACTCCTCCAGATTCAGTTGTCGCGACATCAACCACAATACAACACCCAGTCCCAGGATGATAGGGAGTATGATTCTTGTCATCTTGATGGACTCAAGAACCTCGCGATCGTTACTTTGATTGGTGTTGCTCAATGGTATTTAATGTAATAGCCGGCGAAAGTACAAAGGAATATTAACAGATTTGTTCATCAGAATGCTTAAACTGTACCAATAACAAGTTAATTGTTTTATAATCTCTATAAATATTAAACACAACCGATAAAAATATATTTCGGGACTTTTTGCAAATGGAAGAATTAAAAGCATAAGTCTATTGCATAATGCCAAATATTGCGTTTATAATTTAACCTCCTAAATAGGTTTTATGTGGTGTCAGATCATGGATCGGTATTACATTTAACTACACAGAATTTTGCTTTTGTCTCAAAAAATCCTTTAGATTTGATCTAACGATGATTCACAAAGCAGATATATCATCCCTATTTTTATCAGCTTTCAACACTCAGTTGAGGCGAAGATCAGTTCTTTTCAGGACCGGCAGGTCCTAAGCATTTTATACCTCGACCATAAGGGGGTGATGCAGGCAAGGCCTTCATTCAACCCATATTACCTAAGAGTACAATTCATGCTCTAATCCATTATCAATTAAAGAACTGCACTATGAATATCCTTATCAGAAAGACCCAGCCAGGCGATGAGAAGTACGCTCCTCTCTTGAGTGATATGTATCATGAGTCTGCCAAAGTCAGGAAAACAGGAATTGCAACCAGGTCAGTAGCATATATTAAAACCAAAATGGAAAATGAAAATGCGATCATCGCCCTGGATGATGATCGATTGGTTGGATTCTGTTACATCGAGACTTTTACTAATGCAAGCTACGTCTCAAATTCCGGGCTCATTGTTGACCAGGAATACAGAGGACAGGGATTGGCCAAAGCCATTAAGAGGGAAGTTTTCAACCTGGCGAGGGATAAATATCCGGATGCAAGAGTATTCGGAATTACGACAAGTCCTGTTGTGATGAACATTAACATTAGCCTTGGATACCGACCAGCTCCTTTCAGCGATCTTACAGAAGATGATTTATTCTGGAATGGTTGCAAGACTTGTATTAATTATGATGTTTTAATGCGTAATGACAAACGATTGTGTCTTTGCACAGGTATGATTGCAGCTTCTAAAAACTCCCAAAATAAAAAAAGTGATGAAAAATAAATTAGTACTTGCATACAGCGGCGGATTGGACACGTCATATTGTGTTCGTTTTTTCTCTAAGGAAAAGGGAATGGAAGTCCATGCAGTAATTGCCAACAATGGAGGCTTCAATGCCGCCGAGATTGCCGATATGAAAGAGAGGGCTCTTTTTCTTGGGGCTACAACATTTACTGAAGTGGATATTACACAGGAATTTTATGATAAATGCATACGGTTCATGTTGTATGGCAATATGAAAAGGATGGACACATATCCGTTGAGCGTTTCATCAGAAAGGATGTTCCAGGCATTGGCTATTGCGAGGTACGCCATTGAAAATGGCATTGACCATGTCGCCCACGGGAGTACAGGAGCCGGCAATGATCAGGTGCGATTTGATTTGATATTTAAGGCTCTGATACCTGGTGTATCCATTCATACTCCAATCAGAGATCAAAAATTGACGAGGCAATATGAAATCAATTACCTAAATGAAGCAGGCCTGGAATGGGATAGTGAAAAATCGATTTACTCTATCAACAAAGGAATCTGGGGAACGAGTATTGGAGGTAAAGAGACTTTAACTTCTCAACAACCCCTTCCAGATCATGCCTATCCTTCACAACCATTAAAATCTGATCCTGAAAAAATCGAAATTGAATTCGAGCAAGGAGAACCAGTGGCTATAAATGGGAAGAAATACGATTCACCAACAGCCTTGATTAAAGAACTTAATGTGATCGGTGCATCTTATGCTATAGGGAGAGATATACATGTTGGCGATACAATCATAGGTATTAAAGGAAGGGTAGCATTTGAGGCGCCGGCTGCATTGATGCTTATTGATGCTCACACACTTCTTGAAAAGCATGTACTGACGAAGCATCAGATATTTTGGAAAAAGCAGCTATCAGAATGGTATGGAATGATGCTCCACGAGGGCAATTACCTGGAACCTACAATGAGATGGATTGAAAACCTCCTCGTTGAGAGTCAGGCAAATGTGAACGGGAAAGTATTTCTGACCTTACACCCTTACAGATATACCTTAGACGGAATAGATTCCAGGGATGATCTCATGGCTACTAAGGCAGGAGTATATGGAGAAGAAAATTCTGCATGGTCAGCAACAGAGGCAAAAGGGTTTATACACATGTTGTCCGTTCCACTCCAAAATTACTATCAACTTCACAAAGAAAAAATGCCATTATGAAATCGACACAAAAAATAAACTCATGAAAAAGACAAAAGTCGGAATCATCGGAGGAGGGGGTTATACCGCGGGAGAGTTATTGAGAATCCTCGCTTTTCACCCTGATGTGGAGATTGAATTTATATTCTCTAATTCTCAAGCAGGAAAGCTCATTTCAGATACTCATGAAGACCTTTTCTTTTTAAATCCAATGAAATTTTCATCTTCAATGGGAGAAGCTGAGGTTTTATTCTTGTGACAGGGACATGGAAAGGCAGTCTCATTTATGGAAGAAAATGACATTCCCGATGACGTACTTATCATTGATCTGGGCAATGATTTCAGAATTGATAATCAGGAATGGGTTTATGGATTGCCTGAAATCAACAAGTCAGAAATATCTCAATCCAACCGTATTGCCAACTGTGGATGCTTTGCAACTGCGATCCAACTGGCATTACTTCCACTTGCAGATGCACAATTATTGAATGAGGACATTCATATCAGCGCCATCACCGGATCAACCGGTGCAGGTCAATCTCCATCTCCTACTACTCACTTTTCCTGGAGGAACAATAACATTTCTGCATACAAAGTATTCAATCATCAACATGAAGCAGAAGTCTATCAATCGATCCATCAACTTCAGGAAACATTCGAGGGAAAGCTGAGGTTTATCCCATATCGGGGCAACTTTTCCAGAGGCATTCTTGCGACGGTTTACACTTCAATAAATACAGATCAGAAGTATGTTAATGAGTTGTATAAAACTTTTTATGATGAACACCCATTTGTAAGCATTCAAGAAAATGGATTGACCGTTAAATCGGTTGTAAATACAAATTATTGTTCATTGAATGTAACTGTGAATGACGGACACATCATCATCCAATCCGTCATTGACAACCTGGTGAAAGGTGCATCCGGACAAGCAGTTCAGAATATGAATTTGGCATTATCGCTTCCTGAAACTGCAGGCCTAGATCTTAAACCCATTGGCTATTAATTTATAAAATATCGACTATGAGCATGCTAGATGTATACCCATTATTCAACATAGAGCCCATACGCGGAGAGGGAGCATATGTATACGATAAACAAGGTCAGAAGTATTTAGATTTCTATGGGGGGCATGCCGTTATCTCGATTGGGCATGCTCACCCTGGATATGTAGAAGCCTTAAGGGATCAGGCAGGAAAGCTGGGATTTTATTCCAATTCTGTCATCAACACCCTTCAACAAGAAGTAGATCAACTGTTAAAAGAAGTGTCTGGCATTGGTGATGGGTATGACTTCTTTATGATCAATTCGGGGGCGGAAGCCAACGAAAATGCCTTGAAACTGGCCTCATTTTCAAATAAGCGTTCGAGATTTATAGCACTTGAAAATGGGTTTCATGGGAGAACAGCTGCTGCAATTCAAGTGACCCAAAAAATGAAACACCGGACCTCTTTCAAACTGGATGCAGATGTGTGTTTCGTTCCAATGAATGACGTAGAAGCTTTAAAATCAAAGCTCCTTAAGGGTGATGTGTGTGCGGTAATCTTAGAACCCATCCAGGGAATTGGAGGAGTAAAGATATGTACATCGGAATACCTGGACGAAGTATCGAAGCTTACCTCGGAGCATGGTGCTATATTTATTGCTGATGAGATTCAATGTGGTTTTGGCAGAAGCGGGAAGTTTTTCGCACATCAGTACAGCGAGTGTGAGCCAGATATCATTACCATTGCCAAAGGAATGGGTAATGGGTTTCCAGTCGGAGGGATCCTGGTAAAGAAGGGATTGCTGTCGATAGAGTACGGTATGGCTGGAACTACATTCGGAGGTAATCACATGGCATGTCGTGCTACAAAAGCAGTACTGGAAGTGATGACCCAAGAAAGTTTGATAAGTAATGCTCGCCTTCAAGGAGATAAATTAATGATAGCACTCCGTAAGATGAACGGAGTGAAAGAAGTAAGAGGAAGGGGATTAATGATCGGTGTTGAAATGGAAGCGCCTGTAAGTGAATTTCGTAAATCATTGTTATATGACTACCATGTTTTTACCGGATCGTCTTCAGACCCTAATGTAATCAGGGTGCTTCCTCCATTAAACATCAATGAAGACCATTGTGATCAATTCCTCACCCAATTCGACCAATTATCTAAAACCCATTTCTAATTATTATGAATTTCTACGACTACAACAGCTTTGATGATGTACCCGGACTGATCCGTGAGGCACTCGCCATTAAGCAAACCAATGAGGTAAGCAATATGGGTGAAGGAAAAACCATGGCTCTGATATTCCTGAATCCAAGCCTGAGAACCAGGATGAGCACCCAGCAGGCAGCTTATAGATTGGGTATGAAAGTAATCGGATTCAACAGTTCTGAGGCATGGCCCTGGGAAATTGAATCCAATGCAGTGATGAATAGCAATAAATCAGAACACATAAAGGATGCAGCCAGAGTGATTTCTTCTTATGTGGATGTGATTGGAATCAGGTGTTTTGCGGGTTTAGAGGATTGGGAAAAGGATTCAGCGGATCAATTGATTCATGAGTTTATAAAATATGCTACTGTGCCAGTTGTAAACATGGAGTCTGCGGTATTTCACCCACTACAATCATTGACAGATATGGTAACGATTGAGGAGACTAAGACTATAAAAAATCCCAAAATATGCCTGTCATGGGCTCCACACCCTAAAGCCTTACCTCATGCTGTGGGTAATTCATTTACACAATGGATATTGAATTCAGGATTGGATCTTACCATATGTCACCCTCCCGGCTACGATTTGGATAAATCAATTACATCCGGAGCAACGATTTCACACCATCAGGAAGAAGCGCTTGAGGGTGCTGATTATGTATATGTCAAGAGTTGGTGTATGAGTGCGCCTTACGGCAAATGTTCAGACGCCTATAATGATTGGATCATCAACCAGGATAAAATGAATCTTACACAAAATGCCTGGTTCATGCATTGCTTACCCATCCGCAGGAATGTGGTGGCATCAGATGAAGTGCTGGATAGTCCAAGATCATTGATCAACGTTCAGGCAGAAAACAGGATGTATGCAGCCCAGGCGGTTATTTCCAGAATTTTAAAATCCATGTCCTGATGAGCCCATTTCGCATTGTTAAAGTAGGAGGAGATCTTCTGGAAAATGAAATCCGGTTTAATGAGTTTATCCATGCATTCAGCAGCATAGAGGGTAAAAAAATCCTGGTTCATGGAGGTGGTAAGGAAGCATCCAGATTACTAGATGCATTAAAAATCCCCGTAAAATACCACGAAGGACGAAGAATAACTGATGCTAAAACCATGGAGATTGTCACAATGGTATATGGTGGATTGATCAATAAAAATGTGGTTGCTCAATTGCAGGCTATCGGAGTATCTGCTATTGGGATGGCAGGATGTGATGGAGATATTATTAATGCCCATAAAAGGATAGTAGATAAGATTGACTATGGATTTGCTGGAGATATTGACTATGTCAATGCCAATATCCTGATAAAACTAATGGGTGCCGGTCTGGTACCAGTCATTTGCCCTCTCACCCATGATGGTCAGGGGCAATTATTAAATACTAATGCTGATACCATTACATCCGAGATAGGAGTTGCTCTTTCTCTTAAGGGGCGGGTAAAACTACATTACTGTTTTGGAATAAATGGAGTACTTAGAGACTTTGATGATAAAGAATCAGTGATTGAAGAGTTGGATGAGCCCACGTTTCAACAACTCAGATCAGAAGGAAATATATCAGCGGGTATGATTCCCAAATTGACCAATGCATTCAATGCCATCAAAGGTGGGGTATCTAAAGTTACGATCGGAAACCACACCCACTTTATTCAATCATCCGGATACACAACGATCTTATGAAAGATGCAGTAGAATTATTGAAGGCATTGATAAAAACACCTTCCTTTTCAGGGGATGAGGATAAGACCGCTGATATCATAGGGTCTTACTTATCATCCAAAGAAGTAAAATATTCCAGATACGAAAATAACATCATAAGCATTCACCCGGGATTTAAAAAAGAAAGGCCTACGATAATGCTGAATTCACATCATGATACCGTAAAGGTTAGTAAAGGGTGGACAAAGGATCCTTTTGGGGCTGAGAATATTGGGGATGTGTTGTACGGATTAGGAAGCAATGATGCAGGTGGGTGCCTGGTGTCTTTGATTGATGCTTATTTAAATTTCTACGAGAAGGATCTTCCATTTAACCTGATTCTGGCAGCAACTGCAGAGGAAGAAAACTTTGGACCTAATGGACTAGCTTCGGTTCTATCTGGTCGCCTACCTAAAATTGACATGGGCATCATCGGAGAACCAACTTCGCTGGAGTGTGGTGTCGCGGAAAAGGGCTTGATGGTATGTGACGGGGTGACTCATGGCAAGGCAGGGCATGCTGCCCGCAAAACGGGTATTAACGCCATATACCTAGCTATGAAGGATGTTCAGTTTATTAAGGATTTAGAAATGGAAAGGGTATCACCTTTCCTGGGGCCTGTTACTTTCCAGGTTACCCAGATCGATGCCGGATACCAACACAATGTCATCCCGGATTCATGCAAGTACGTAATTGATATCAGAATCAATGAGCTTTATAGCAATAAAGAAATTTTAGAATTATTGCAGCAATACCTGAAAGCTGATGTTACACCCAGGTCGATGAAATGGAACTCTAAAGGCATTTCATTGAATCACCCACTCGTAAAAGGTTCACAAGCAATTGGGTTGAAAACCTTTGGATCGCCTACATTATCGGATCAGATGAACTGTAATTTCCCAACCATAAAGCTTGGACCGGGGGAATCTCCAAGGTCTCACACACCTGATGAATACATTAAACTGTCAGAGATTAAAGCAGGCATTGACACTTACATAAGATTATTGAACGAATTAAAAATGATGGAACTATGAAGCTCTGGAATAAATCATCAGACATAGATTCTAAGATAGAATCTTTTACCATAGGTAATGACCCTGAATATGATATGTTTCTGGCATCATATGACATCAAGGGATCACAGGCTCATGCCAAAATGCTGCACAAAGTTGGGTTTTTATCCAGCTCAGAACTCGAATCTATTTTAGGAGGCCTGGATGAAATCTTGAAAAAAGTAGAAGAAGGACAATTCAAGATCGATGAGGGTGTTGAAGACATTCATTCCCAAGTAGAATTTTCTCTGATACAAATGATAGGAGAGCCGGGAAAAAAACTACACCTGGCGCGAAGCAGAAATGACCAGATAGCTGTTGATCTTAAACTTTATTACAGGGATCAATTATCAGAAATAAAGAACATGGTAATTGAGTTGACCGATTCATTAA
>JABDLO010000050.1 GCA_013002995.1 Saprospiraceae bacterium
TAGTAGGTCAGGTGAGAATGGAGAGCAAGGATATCATTTAATATATGGTGAGAAAACATCCAAAGACTAGAATAAGGGGAAATAATACTTGATTAAAAGTAAAGAATAAAATGTTTTAAAAGGGCGAAAGCCGATAAATCTGAAAGTTATGAATGATCACAACAACATCCAAAATGAAATAGCCGTAGCCCTGGACATAGGGACCACTAAAGTGTGTGCTATTGCAGGTTGTCTTAATGAATATGGTAAGATTGAAGTTGTAAGTGTTGGTACAGTGAAATCAGAAGGAGTATCACGAGGAGTGGTTTCCAATATTGATAAGACAGTAAGAGCTATTAAGGAGGCAATTGAAATAGCAGAGCGCAATTCTGGTCTTAAATTTAAACTGGTACACGTGGGCATTGCAGGTCAGCATATCAAGAGTTTGCACCACCATGGTTTATTGGTAAGACATGATGCCAATGATGAAATTGCCTATGAGGATGTAGAAAAGCTTATCAAGGATATGCATAAATTGGTACTTCCTCCCGGTGATAAAATTCTTCATGTAATTCCTCAGGAATTTACGGTTGACGATGAGCAGGATATCATTGACCCTGTGGGTATGTCTGGTATCAGATTGGAAGCAAATTTTCATATCATAACAGGTCAAATATCAGCTAGCAGAAACATAATGAGATGTGTTGAGAAAGCAGGTTTGGAAGTAGCAGACGTGACTCTGGAACCGATTGCTAGTTCCGCATCTATACTAAGTGATGAAGAAAAAGAAGCAGGTGTTGCTTTGGTGGACATAGGAGGTGGAACTACAGACATTACCATATTCAAAGATGGAATCATTAGACATACTGCAGTCATTCCTTTTGGAGGCAATGCTGTAACAAAAGACATCAGAGAAGGATGTACCGTGATGATGGATCAGGCAGAAAAGCTGAAAGTTAAGTTTGGATCAGCGATGGCTGAAGAAATTTATGACAACAGAATTATCACCATCCCAGGATTCAAGGGTAGAGAGCACAAGGAGATATCAGAAAAGAATTTAGCAAGAATAATCCAGGCAAGGGTAGAAGAGATATTCGATTACGTATTGTGGGAAATCAGAAGGTCGGGTTATGAAAATAAATTGATCGCTGGAATAGTATTGACTGGAGGAGGTTCATTATTGAAACACATAAATATTTTAGCTGAATACCATACGGGATTGTCAGCGAGAGTAGGTAAACCAGTCGAACATCTAGCTCATGGATATAGCACTCAATTGGCCAGTCCTATTTATGCTACTGCAGTAGGCCTGTTGAAAAATACGATTGAAAATATGAAGGATAGGAGTTTCGTAGAGGATCTGGAAGCAAAAGAAAATGATCAGGTTGAGGAAAATGATGAAAATATTGAGGAAGGGGAAAATGCGCTGAAAAATGAATATGAAAAGAATAAAAAGGGAAACCGCTTTTTCAACAAATTTTATACCCTGACAAAGGAATTTTTCGAAGCAACTCCAGATTCAGAATTTTAAAAATTAGAAAATAAACTCGTCCTACTCAAGGATAATACTCAAAATAATAAAAACTCATTGTTATGACATTTGATATACCAGAAAATAACAGCTCGATAATCAAAGTGATTGGCGTCGGTGGTGGCGGTGGAAATGCAGTTGCACACATGTTTCAGCAAGGAATTGTAGGTGTTGATTTTGCTATTTGTAATACGGATGCACAAGCTATGGAACACAGCAAGATTCCAGTTAGAATTGCCCTTGGACCACATTTAACGGAAGGAAGAGGAGCAGGATCTAAGCCAGAAGTAGGTAAAGAAGCTTGTATTGAATCTATTGATGAGGTAAGGACTTTTCTATCTGACAAAACAAAGATGTTGTTTATTACTGCTGGCATGGGTGGTGGTACCGGGACAGGTGCAGCACCGATCATTGCGAAAGCTGCAAAAGAGATGAATATTTTGACAGTTGCCATTGTAACACTTCCTTTCAAGTTTGAAGGAATGAGGAGACAAAGACAAGCCTTAGAGGGTCTGGAGCAACTGAAGAAAAATGTTGATTCTATCCTTGTCGTTTCTAATGATAAAGTGAGAGCCATTCATGGAAATCTTGCACTTTCAGATGCATTCAGTCAGGCAGATAATATATTGACGACGGCAGCTAAAGGGATTGCAGAAATAATCACTGTTGCAGGTAGTATAAATGTTGATTTTGAGGATGTTAACACCGTGATGAAAGACAGTGGTGTGGCTATAATGGGTCATTCGACTGCTGAAGGAGAAGATAGAGCACAAAAATCGATCTCTACGGCATTGAATAGTCCTTTACTTGAGGATAATGATATTAGAGGTGCAAAGCACATTTTGCTCAATATTACTTCAGGAACCAAAGAAGTGACAATGGATGAAATTGGTGAAATAACCAATTATGTAGAAGAAGAAGCTGGATATGGCACAGATGTGATTTGGGGGGTATGTAAAGATGAAAGTCTGGGAGAAAAGGTAGGTATTACAATCATTGCAACTGGATTTAAAGAGGGCAGTTCAAGAAAACCATCTGTAGCAGATGAAAAGATCGTTGTAAGTTTGGATGACGCTATGGAAATTACTGGAGATGCTGCTATGGCGACTGGATACACTGATGGAAACAATGCTAATACTTTTGATTTTGACAATGATGATGTGAAAAGGACTATTGAAACTATTGGGGTTACAAATAGAAAATTTGAACCATTCGTGGATGAAGCTGAAGAGGTGAGAAGAGAACAAAGGAGAAAAGAAATGGAGATGGATAGAACAAGAAGGGAAATGCTAAGAAAAAACTCTAGTGTTCCTTTAGATAGTCCCAAAGTAGTATCAGATATGGAATCATTACCAGCGTATGCAAGAAGAAATGTCATACTTGATGATGTGGATTCTTCAAAAGAAGTAAGCAAAGGCAGATTGTCTGTGTCAATGGATGATGATGGTCCTTTGGTGCAGGGGAACAATAGCTTTCTTCATGATAATGTGGATTAGGAGAAAGATTGGAAAGATTGGAGAAGATTGGAGAGGATTGGAGAAGATTGGAGAGATTGGAAAGATTGGAGAGGATTGGGGAGATTGTTTTTTGATTCTCTATTTAATAATTATGTAATTATCGGAAAAGAACGGATATCCAATAGATCAAGCAATATC
>JABDLO010000061.1 GCA_013002995.1 Saprospiraceae bacterium
CAACAACAACATTCATTTATTTAAAACATTTAAGGCTGTTTTCGCCCAGACCCTAGAAAAACTAACTGAAGAAGAACTCGTGTAATGGACACAATCGCAGAGAGAATATTAGGAATACTTATTGAAAGATTTAAAAACAACTCGGAGAATTTTAATCTGGAGAGAGAACTGGAATTTAAAGACCCTGTTACTGGGAAAGGACTTGATGAAAAGCAAAAAGAGCTTGTAAAAAGACGGCTTTTAGATGAAATCAAATATAAGGAGTCGTATGACGGAGCCAGACTGATACCTGTTTCTGTTATAACTGATCCTCGCCTTCATGAAGAGTGGTATAAAGAGTGGTATGAAGAAAATAACGATGAGGTAAATTCGTATTACTGGAAAAGACTAGAAAATTACCTGCGTGCTGAATTGTCCTCTAAATATGGTCCTGTAAATGCAGGTAGAATTGTCCGTTCAATAGATGAAGCTACCAATGGTATAATATCCAAATTAGCGGATCCACGAAGGGAAAATTTCAGCTATAAGGGATTGGTAGTAGGATATGTCCAAAGTGGAAAGACTGCAAACTTTACAGCTTTAATAGGGAAAGCTGTAGATGCTGGCTATAAATTTATCGTGGTATTGTCTGGAATCCATAGTGTGCTAAGAAGACAAACCCAGATTAGAATTGACAAAGAGTTAACAGGAATGAATGATTTGGATCTACAACAAAATTTCATTTCTGAACCATCAGATGCCAAGCGATGGAATCGCATTACTACAGGAAGACTTAGAGTCAGGAGAACCAGAACTGGGCAGTTTATAGTTAGGGATCTAGGCGAATTTGACACCATTAATGTAGATCCTTTTAAATCCTATTGTATAAGAGCTTCTCCTACTCTGGCAATTATTAAAAAGAATGTAAAAGTTTTAGAAAAACTTATAGGATATATATCACAGTCATCTGAAGAAGACAGGACCAAAATGCCACTCTTAATTATTGACGATGAGGCTGATCAGGCATCAGTAGATGGTAATGCCAATGATCCAGATTCAGACCCAACAAGAACCAATGAGATGATCCGATTGCTAATGGGTCTGTTTAGCAGGAAGGCATATGTCGGATACACTGCAACTCCTTTTGCGAACACACTGATAGACATGAATACGGAGGATGACAGGCTTGAAGATGATCTCTATCCAAGGAATTTTATTATTTCACTTCCAGAACCAGAGGGGTACTTCGGGACAAGAAAGATATTTCAAGGAGACTTATCGGAGTATTTTGTTGATCCAATAGAAGATGAAGGCTTACTTCTGATTCAGACAAATGAAATGACTGAATATTTGTCAATAGCTATTGACCAGTTTCTTATTGCATGCTCAATTAGAAACCTACGGGAAGATAAGAATAAACCTATGAGTATGCTGGTACACATTTCTCACTTAACTAATGTGCATAACTTAGTTCAAAGGGTTATTAGCGAATATGTAGATATACTGATGGGACGCTATAAGAGTGCAATAACACATGAAGAACTAATGAACCAGTTTAAAGAAACTTGGGATCAGTACATGCAGGATTCTCTAAGAATACAGGACGAAATATCCAGTGAATTACTAAATCCAGGTTTTGATGAAATCTGGAATGAAATTAAGAATGTCCTAAGTGTAATCCAGGTTTTAGAATTAAACAGCTCCTCCGATGACAGACTTGATTATTCTGAAACTGGAGAGCTAAAAGTAATTGCGGTCGGGGGTAATCAGTTATCAAGAGGATTAACACTTGAAGGGCTTATGATTAGTTATTACCTGCGAGATAGTAGGCAATATGATACCCTTTTACAAATGGGACGGTGGTTTGGATACAGAATGGGTTATGAAGACCTTACCCGTGTACATACAACAGAAACGATTTGGGATTCCTTCGAACATCTTGCCCTGGTAGAAGATGAAATTAGAAGTGAAATTTACAGGTATGAGGAATCTGATCCTCCTGTTACACCTGCTGAACTTGCTATTGCCATAAGAGCCCATCGACGATTAAATATCACTTCTCGTAACAAGATGGGTGCTGCAAGGTTGAGACAAAGCTCGTACAGTGATTCATTAAATCAAACACATTGGCTCCCATTAGATCAGCCTGAATTGTTAAGAGCAAATTTCAATCTTGGAAATAGTTTCATAAAAGATATTAACGATAAGTATGGATTTACTAACGTTAGAGATTCTGGAGTGCATCTAGCTAATGAGAGAATTAATGGAGAGAAAGTACTTACTCATTTTTTGGCAAGATATAATTTCATTTCTAAGGAACGAACAGGTGGCCCTGGCCTAGACTCTGAAAACCTACTCGCTTATATCTACAGAAGACTTAATGATGAAGAGCTGACTTCATGGTCAGTTGCACTTGTAGGGAATGCGAATCCCAGAGGTGAAAATAGGACTGTCAGGTATGGAGGACTTGAAGTTAATCCTATACAACGAAGCAGAAAATATACAGAGAGATCCTATAATATTGGTGTCCTAACGGAGCCTGATCACCTGAATATTGATTTGGATGAGGATGAAACTCGAGATCCTTCCAACCCTCTTTTGTTACTTTATTTAATATGGAAGGACAGCAGAACAACCAGAACCGTAGAAAACCTCCGACATGGTATGAGAGTTGATTTGTTTTATGAAGTTGAAACTGAAAAAATAGATGTTCTGGGAATTGCCGTGATTTTACCGAAAAGCCGCTTTGAGCGTGATAGTTATATTGGTCAGTAATGAATTATAGAGAATTAAGTACAGATACTTGGCAAAACCTAGACAAAGGAGGAGACTTACTCAGGGGTTACAAAAGTAGATTTATTGGAAAGAATGACACCAGCTCAACTCTGCATATATTCAAAGACGATTCAGATCATTTTCATTTTGTGATTGAAGCGCCAAGGATTCGTCCTGATGATGTAAAAGATCCACAAGTTAACGGACTTCAAATTCAACTGGCAAAATACCGACTTGAAAATGGAAACATCAACCAATACATCGATTTGAAATGCACGGTATCTGTTTATCTAGAAGAATTTACCGAAATAGTAAGAGAAATAACAGAATTAATTCTTGAAGAGAGTGCACATCCTCTGGAAGCAGTTAACAGAATAGTAGATAACTGGATCTCCTTCTGGTCTAATTTAAGAAAACCAATACTTAGTGAAGAAAAACAAATAGGACTTATCTGTGAATTACTGACTCTTGACAAAATAGCGCATTTCGATTCAAAAAAGGCCTTATCAGCCTGGACAGGTCCTTTAGGGGATAAACATGATTTCAATTGTCTAGACTGGAATATTGAAGTTAAGGGAACTAAGCAATCTGAGAGAACACATGAGATAAATGGGATTGATCAGTTAAAACCATCAGATAAAAAACAACTTGCCCTCATATCTTTAAGACTAATTAATTCGGAAAACGATAATTCCTTTAATCTTACGACTTTAGTCAAATCGATCTCTAAGAACCATTTTGATTCATCTAGTCTTTTTACAAAGTTTAAAGAATTACTTGCAAGTGCTGGTTATAATCCCGTTCATGAAAAAGAATATGTGAACCACAATTATGAATTATTAGAAGCAGTGTTTTATGAGGTTACCAAAGAATTTCCAAAGCTAACCTCTGATATGCTATCTATTGCACCAGACAATAGGGTCTCGTCGATTAGATATACAATAAACTTAGAAG
This sequence comes from Saprospiraceae bacterium, assembly GCA_013002995.1. GTDB lineage: Bacteria > Bacteroidota > Bacteroidia > Chitinophagales > Saprospiraceae > JABDLO01. Next base: position 3,709 of record JABDLO010000061.1, read on the forward strand.
GGTTGAGGGGGATACCCTTTCATGAAGTGAATTGGGGGAATTACTTCTATTGATTATATCAATAGGGCAATACGAATTCCTATCGATGAACAGCTACTTGTTTATACTAAATTTGCTTTATTATGAATTTAATATACCAAAGGCTTTTGTATTCTAATCAAGTTAAAAATTAAGTGCCCTGTTTTCAGACAGGGCACAAATTTTTTACTACACCTTTGAGATGGTTATTTTTTCTTCTTGCCGTTTTGATTTGATGAATTAAGATTAATTGGCTTAATGCTCCTTTCAATCCTTGCAAACCCTCCATTTCTTTGTAAGTCAAGAGGGTTTCTGTTAGAGGCTCGGTACTTCTTCATAAACTGATGGTTTTAGGTTCAAAATTCTATATAGTTATTGCTGTTGTTCTTCAAGTAAATAAAAATTCCAAAAGGAATTAGTTAATAGAGAGTCTCCAGTTTGTAAACGGAATATACTTTCGGAAATTGTCTCTCTAAGATAAAGATGCTCTATTCCATTTTCATCTTTTTGTGGCTTTAGCTCATAGCTCATTTCGTTCAGCATAATGCATTTCAGTAGTTTAGCACAAGATTTAATATCCCTGACAACTAAAACCCCATTGGCAACCCCAGATTTGAGGTTTACTTGTATACCC
>JABDLO010000074.1 GCA_013002995.1 Saprospiraceae bacterium
AGGTGTTACCTCCGCTCAAAGGAGGAACTATGCAGGATATATTTAACCTCCTGGATCCTCTGATGGAATACAAACCACCGTTTATTGATGTTACCTATCATAGAGAAGAATACATATACAAACAACAGCCTTCAGGTTATTATGAAAAGTTTGCTATAAGAAAGCGACCTGGCACAGTAGGCATATGTGCTTCCATCATTCACAGATATGGAGTTGATGCTGTTCCACACCTGATATGTGGAGGATTCTCAAAAGAGGAAACTGAGAACGCATTGATTGACTTGCATTTTCTTGGTATCAATAATGTATTGGCGCTAAGAGGGGATGCAAGAAGGTTTGAGGATAAGTTTATACCCGACCCGGAAGGGCATAAATATGCAGTTGATCTGGTTAAACAGATCACCAAAATGAATAAAGGAATCTACCTGGACTCCAATATTGAAGGAGGAGCGAGTACCGATTTTTGTATTGGTGTAGCGGGTTATCCAGAAAAGCACTTTGAATCTCCAAATCTGGATTTGGATCTCAATTATTTAAAAGATAAAGTAGATGCCGGAGCCAGTTACATTGTGACTCAAATGTTTTTTGATAATTCAAAATACTTTGAATTTGTCGATGCTTGTAGATCAAAAGGAATAAAAGTACCCATCATACCTGGATTAAAGCCGCTTACCAGAAAGTACCAGGTCAATTCCATTCCAAGAAAGTTTTACGTTAATATGCCTGATGACCTCATCAACGCTGTGATGAAGACCAAGTCTAAGGAAGAGGTTGTTGAAGTCGGTATCGAATGGGCCGTTGCCCAATCTAAAGAATTGAAAGAAGCAGGTGTGCCTTGCCTCCACTATTATACTATGGGAGATGCAGCTACTACTAAAAAAATCGTTGATCAGATTATTTAGATTGCAGGTAAGCGGTTCGCTTTTACATTTCGCCATTCTTACATTTCAACTCAGTCAACATATCTGAGTAAACAATTCGTGTCAACTATATTGCTGTGAAATTCTATTAATGCTATTGTTAGTTAACGTCAATAATGGGTAATAAAATTTATTGCAATCCAATAGATTATTTCTGTTAATAGTTCTTTTTCAACAATGACTGAATGATTCTAAGCAATATCGACGGAGTCGATATTATGAAGGAACCTACTTGCGTGCCTTGGCACTAACGTTAGGACATATCAATAAATATAATATATATAAATAACATATATTATCTGCTACCGAATTATCCAAGCAAAGTATAAGACACTTTCTGCTCGCCGCAGGGGGCTTTCATCCCGCAGCATTGCGGGACGAAACAAAGAAGATCAAGGCCTGGATGAAATGTCGACCCACTAGTTTTTCACACATCCACAAGGTAAGCTTGCGGTTCACTCTTTATTTTGACTCTGTCAGAATTCCTTCGGACCATTTGTTCATGCTAAAAATGCAAAGGCTGATTTTGTTGTAATTCAAACCATAGGAAATGAAGATACTTTATGGTGTCATTTGAATTTTCATATCTCAGGGCCGTTGTAGCATTTTTTACGATCCATCAAAAAGTGGGTCCCTACCATTTCATCCTAAACCATCCAATTCTTTCAAACAACAAAACAATTGAAAATCAAATACGAAGTAAAACGAGATTGTAAAACCTTAAACATTATTCAGGTTATTTACAATTAACACATATAATTACGGTATGCTATATATAAAAAATGGCCTGCCGTATAGCAAGCCATTTTATATATCTAATAGATATCAGTTTGTTCTTAAGCTTCCGCTTCCTCTCCTTCTTCTCCTTCAGCCTCAGCAGCTTCAGCAGCTTCTGCAGCTTCTTCTGCCTCAATTTCTTCATCAGTCTTAAGAGCCCTTGGAACTTCAACTGAAGCAAGTGGTGTAGCACCTGTGGATACCACCTCAATCCCTTCTCCAACAATCAGGTCCCTAACTCTGATGGCGAATCCAAGTTTTAATTCAGAAATGTCAGCTATCAGTTCATCAACAATGTTTTCAGGTGTTACTTTAATTTTCACCTTTCTCATTGACTGAATTAACTTGCCACCACCTTTAACACCTGGAGAAACTCCCTGAAAACGGACTGGTACAGAAACATTGACTTTATGCTCAGGAACCAATTCCTGGAAGTCAACGTGTACGATTTCATCAGTTACAGGATGAAATTGAATATCCTTTAGGATGGTTTTATATTTCTGCCCATCGATCTCAACTTCTGCGAGTTTGAAATCTGGAGTATATACTAATGTTTTGAGGGCTTTCGGTGTTGTGGAAAAGTGAACATTCTCTTTACCTCCGTAAATGACAGCTGGAATTTTACCTTCTTTCCTCAATGCTTTATTGAAAGATTTTCCAGATCCTTGTCTTGCCTCACCGTTTATATTAACAACTTGCATAATTTGACTTCTTTTTTAAAAAGGACTGCAAAGATAATGACTTATTGGAATTGTGAAAGCGAAGAGATAAAAAAATGGATACTTTTTTCATTTTATAACTTACTCAATCATAGACAATTGTTGAAATATTTATTGTTCCAAAGCAATTACTCCCTCCTTTAAAGTTACTATCCTTGATAGAATATTCACTTTATTTAGATAAAGTTTAAATTGAATGACCACACATTCTTTATCTTTTGGTATAAAATTATATTTTTAAGATATCAATGAATAATCTCTTTTTTCATTGGTTTTAACCATCCATTAATGCAATGGATGAAATGAATTCACGAAAGCAAAATAGAATAATAGATGCTAAAGAAATTAGGATTTGATTTTTCTCATTTCAAGGGAGATCTTTTTGGTGGAATTACAGCTGGTATCGTTGCACTTCCGCTGGCGCTCGCATTTGGACTTCAATCTGGTCTTGGAGCCACAGCCGGATTATACGGTGCAATTTTTATCAGTTTCTTTGCAGCATTATTTGGGGGGACCAATACTCAGATATCAGGTCCAACAGCTCCAATGACGGCGGTAAGTATGGTAGTTATTGCAGGTATCATAGGGGCTAATGAAGGTAGCCTTGAAAGAGCTTTACCGGCAATTTTAATGGTATTTATATTGGCTGGATTGATGCAGGTATTGATGGGTGTGTTTAAATTGGGGCAGTACATCAGGTATATTCCATATCCTGTTGTTTCAGGATTTATGACCGGTATTGGTGTTATCATTATCATTACTCAGATTTTACCATTGTTGGGGTATTATCCTAAAGAGGATATTTCTTACACCAATGGATTTCTACCTGAGGCAGAGGAAGTCCTAATGGAAAGGATCCTTAGAGAGGAAGCAGCTGAAGATATACTTGTCCTTGAAGATTTTAAAGAGACAGTAAGGAGGGCAGGATTGATTACGAAAGAAGAAATTCTGGATGAAGCAAGAGCCCTTGCTTCCAGTGCATCTTCAGGAGTAATTGGCTCTCTCAGAGTAGCAGGAAGAGCATTTAGCAATATCAACTGGATTGATCTTATACTGGGACTAGTAACTATTTTTATAATTTATGGATTTAAACGGATTACCAAAGCCATACCGAGCACACTTGTAGCCTTGCTGGTGGTCAGTGGGGTTGCTTATTTCTTTATTCCCGAGTATCGGACGATTGGAAATATACCCAGTGGGTTCCCGATTCTGAGATTGGAGATTTTCTCCGGTTTCAGTCTAGGACAGATTGCCCCATATATATTTACTGCGGCATCCCTGGCCGCTCTCGGAGCCATAGATTCACTCCTCACTTCTATAGTGGCAGATAATAAGACCAAGACCAAACATAACCCTGATAAGGAACTGGTAGGTCAAGGTATTGGTAATTCAATAGCAGCTTTATTTGGAGGAATCCCGGGTGCCGGTGCTACCATACGTACCATCGTCAACATTGACGCTGGTGGTAAAACCAAGTTGTCAGGAATGATTGCCGGTATCCTGCTCTTGATTATCCTATTATCATTAGGGCCAATGGCATCGCAAATACCTGCAGCAGTACTTGCCGGTATTTTGATAACAGTAGGTATTGGTGTAATGGATTATAAAGGACTTGGTCACGTAAGCCAACTTCCTAAAGCAGAAGTAGGTGTGATGATACTTGTGCTTGTATTGACTGTATTTGTAGGATTGATTGAAGCGGTTGTAATCGGCTTGATCTTATCCAGCATCCTGTTTATGAAGGTGATTGCAGATGTTATTGATCATAGAACAGTATCGTCACCATTAAGGGAGTTTTCAAGAGAAATTCCGTGGGTGGGTGAAGAAGAAATTTATAGATCAATGGAAGAGAAGGTATATATCAAGCACCTTGATGGACCATTGTTCTTTGGCTTTGCTTCGAGATTTGGAGAGATGGTCACCGCTCTACCTGAAATTGAGGTTGTCATCCTCAGAATGGACAAGGTGCCTTATATTGACCAGTCTGGGGTATATGCATTGGAAGATGCAATCATGGACTTACATGCGCAAGACATCATTGTAGCATTTGTTGATCTTCATGGCCAGCCGGAAGATATCCTGGAAGCATTTAGCGTTGTTCCCGGATTAATACCTGAAGAATTGTGCTTCGATAATTTTGATGAATGTGCTCAATGGTTAAAGACACATGTGGATAATCGAAATTCAGCTTAATTTCGAATTATTTAAGGGTTAAGATCATTTATTTTAATGACCAGAGATGGTTGTTAGGGTAACCGATTTTGTATTTTTATAACTTTTGAGAAACTTCATAATTATGTCAGGATCTTTAAAAGCCACGGTATTACTTTCTCTATTTATATTTCTATTCAGTTGCCAAAAGGATAACACATACACTGTCAGATCGCCAGACGGTAAAAATGTCATTGAATTTAATCTGGATGATTCCGGTGCTCCATACTACACCTTGCATCGAGAGGGTAAGTTGGTCCTGGAT
>JABDLO010000120.1 GCA_013002995.1 Saprospiraceae bacterium
GAAGTTGAAGCGGCAGGTTTTAGCACCAACAATAGAAGTTACAACTTCATTGATGGAAACCTCACTATTCAAGGTGATTATTATTATAAGTTAAGACAAGTAGATCAGAATGGTGATTTCAGTTTCAGTGATGTGATCAAGATTGATGTAAATCTTGGTTCTTCTGCTCCTATCACAGTATATCCAAATCCTGCAATCAATTACATCAACGTTCAGGGTATACATCAACTTTCTAAAGTTGAGATGTATGACATGACTGGTGCATTGATTAATGTGTGGGATACGGATGAGGTGCAATCAACCCGATTAAATCTGGATAAGACATTGCCTACGGGTAATTATCTCTTCAGGTTAACTAGGATATCAGGAGAGTCAGATGATCATCAGATTATGATTCTGAATAATCGCTAAGATTTTTAGCCAATCCCATTGAAAGCCTTGGTAGAGTTAGGAAATGTCTCTATCAAGGCTTCTTTTTTAGAATTCTGTATTAGATAAAGTGTAGCCTTATTGTCATTACAATCTGGAAAATGTAAGCTGTTTTACAAATTCTATCTAATTTCTAGGTTTAAATGTAAATTTTTAAAGACAAATATCTTACAAAGATTGATCTGTAAAGATATAAATAATTGATAAAGTGCATTATATGTATGTAGATAAATATTATATGTAAAATTAGGAAAACGGTATGTTTGTCCTCGAGAACTGTCTATGGAATTAATGAAACGATGAAATCTTTTCAATCAGAGTGAATCATTGTAATGTATCGGTAAGTGAATATTCTATTCTTTATCTATTCTTCTTAATATCCAGATAATAGCTCTAGTATTAATTTATATAGTGCTAAATGAGAAATGAAACTGTTTATGTCACCTTAAAGGTGATACTAATGACGTGTCTATGGATATTGTCTTTTAGATGTTATTCGCAGAATGTCCTGACCAATCCGAGTTTTGAAGATGATCTGGGGAATTGGGCCTATATAGACTCAAGGGCCACTGCTATTAATCCATCTGATTTAAATGTATGTGGATATAATGTAGCCTGGATCAATCCCAATACTACAAATGATTCACAAAATTATATTTCCCAAAGTTACATTGCTAATGAAGGTGAGAGTTTTCACTTATCATTCACAGCTATGGATTATGCACCTGCAGGTATCAGACGTGGCTACTTACGAGCCCTAAATTCCAGCAATCATATTCTATCAGAAACATTTGTAAATATAACCGGCGGGCCAGCAAGTGGATTTAGATCTTATTCTACCACAATGAATCAATTACCTTCCGGCACTACGAAAATTAGTGTAGTATTTGAGGCAACCAACACTGGATCTGTACAAATTGATTGTGTGTCACTTGAAAGGCTACCAGATTGGCAAATTGGTTGTGGTGATTTTCAATCTGTTACTTCTCACCATAAAGGAATAAATGGCGTTGGTAATTCAGATCAGATATCGATTCCTAGTCCTAATGAAGTGATGAAGGTAATAGTTGAAGTTGTTTACAAAGGAAGTAACCCGGGACCACAGGTTATAGCAACTACAGATAATGGCACTGATTTTATACTGAATAAAATTTCCTTACCAGGGAATTCCTCGAGCTTTTATGTTTTCAGAGGTACCTATTCTGGTTCTACCTCTGAAATTAGACTCGAAGATGCACCTCAACAATCTGATATTCAATCCTTATCGGTATATGCTTTCCGGGATTATAATCAAGGATATAATTCATCTGGTAATTTCTTTTATGGAACTGGATATCGTTCAACGGTTTCGATTGATCTTCCAATACCGACAGAATCAAGAGACAGAGATATAAAGGTAGAACTTCCTATTTCAGAGGTAACTTATGATTGCAGGGTTCTAAATATTACAATTACTGCAGGAAGTGTTGTAGAGTACTTTAGGTTTTCTCCATCAGTTCCTTCTATTGGTTGTTGTTTTGAAGTTCCTGAATTTACATTAAGAAATGTATCAGGAAATACTGATATGATAACTATAGAAGTAGAGTCCCCTTCAGGAAATAGTAGTTCTTGTCCTGATTCGGGGCCTGATCAGAATGGTCAATCTTTCATTATTGCTGGAGCAATTTTTATTGAAACTCAATGTAATATTGGTTCTGATTATGGGGATGCACCAATTAGCTATGGTGATATCAATTATAGTGTCGATTGTGGAACTCCAGCAAAATTAGGGAATAACATAGATGCAGACACCAATTCTCAATACTCAGCCAATGCGGATGGTGATGATTTTAATGGATCAGATGATGAAGATGGTTTATTTTTTTCCGGGGGGGACCCATCTATATATGCAGGTATAGATAAAAGTATTTCTATAGACTATGAGACATACGATGAATATTCTTATGTTTCAGCATGGGTTGATTGGAATAGAGATGGCCTCTTTCAATCATCGGAAATGGTTTTTGACGATTTAAGGGTTGGAAGCGGCACAATTGGAAATCTGGATTCTGGAACTATTAATTATGGTATTAAGACTCCTTCTTCGATAAGTTGTGGGCCTAGTTTCATGAGGGTAATTATTACTTCAGAACCCAATCAAGGTCCTACCGGTCTGTATGCCGATCTCCCAGGATGTTATGATGGAGAAGTTGAAGATTATGCAGTAAGCTTAATTGGAAGTACCAACATTGCATTGGATCCTGCGGGACCATTCTGCACCAATGAGGGACCTATACAGTTAAATGGAACACCCACGGGTGGTACTTACTCAGGTTCGGGTGTAAGCCAAAGTGGTTCATTTAACCCTGCTTCCGCAGGACAGGGTGAACATATTATAACTTACAATTATTCAGACAGTAATGGTTGTTCAGGTTCTACACAGATAACCATTGATATTTTTGAATCTCCTACAGGAGGATCTATTACTGGAAATGAATCTAATTGTGGAGGATTTGACCCTGGTTTAATTTCAAACGTTGTTTCTCCTTCTGGATCGGATTGTGGAGACGTGCCGGATAGTGGTTACGATGTTTGTCCTGAAAATGGTAATCCTGATTTTTACATTTTCATGTATACAGGAGAGCCTTGCGGAACAACCAATTCGCAAGGACCGGTCGGAGATAAATGGAAATGTGAAGAACCCAACGGTTCGTTTAATGGAGGCACTGTGTATATAAATGGCTCTGGACCTGGACTACCCGGTACATTTAACGAAGGTGAAATCTTCTCAACTACGGGAGGTAAATTTCAGATTTATGACAGTCCAGGAGGAACACTCATACAAAATGTTGAATTACATACTTCCTGTTCACAACCAATTACCA
>JABDLO010000137.1 GCA_013002995.1 Saprospiraceae bacterium
AAGTATAAATCCAATCTTGTGTATTTCCTTCACAATCGATGTATGTCCAGGTATAAGTGATATCCCCTTCACAAGCTGGAGCAGAAGAGATAGCAGGTCCTGAAGGGGTGATATCATTTCCGCAATAATCTTGTACAGAAGGTGGAGAAGGTACTACAATCTCTGCTTCACAGAAGATGGTTTCTCCATCATTAGGGGGCAATGTAAAATTTTCATATTCAATGGTAAAAGTATAAATCCAATCTTGCGTATTTCCTTCACAATCTGTGTATGTCCAGGTATAAGTGATATCCCCTTCACAAGCTGGAGCAGAAGAGATAGCAGGTCCTGAAGGGGTGATATCATTTCCGCAATAATCTTGTACAGAAGGTGGAGAAGGTACTACAATGTCTGCTTCACAGAAGATCGTTTCTCCATCATTTGGGGGCAATGTAAAATTTTCATATTCAATGGTAAAAGTATAAATCCAATCTTGCGTATTTCCTTCACAATCTGTGTATGTCCAGGTATAAGTGATATCCCCTTCACAAGTTGGAGAAGAAGAGATATTTGGACCACTGGGAATAATTTCATTACCACAATTGTCAAATACAGTCGGAGGAATAGGTTCTACAATATCCGATTCACAGAAGATGGTTTCTCCATTATTAGGAGGTAAATTAAAGTTTTGATATTCAATTGTAAATGTATAATTCCAATCATGTGAGAAACCTTCACAATCTGTATAATTCCAAGTATAAATGATATCCCCTTCACAAGAAGGAGAGGGTGATATTGTCGGACCGGTTGGTATGATTTCTACCCCACAAAAATCTGTGACAGTAGGAGGTGTAGGGATTACAATATCTCCTTCACAATCAACTGTTTCACCAGTGCTTGTAGGCATGATGAAGTCATCTTGATCAATAGTTAAGGTTTGAGTATCGGAATCTTGATTTCCACAATCATCAATGATGGAAAAAGTCCTTGTAATAACTATTGGGCAGGAACCTGGTTCAACAATATCGAAATATGATATGATTGCAAAACAATCTTCATTAACTGTCCCACCTTCATTAGTGAGTTGAATATTGGTAATCTGAGTCGGAGAAGAAGTTGATAGAGATAATGCCAAAGTACTATTGACATCTGAAGGTTTACACCCTATAAAAGACATAGAACCAGGTGCAGTTATTTCAGGAGGTGTTACATCTTCAATAATGATATACTGAACTTCAACAGTTACATTTCCACATTCATCAGTTAATGTCCATGTCCTTTGGACTTCTCTGACACAATTATTAGTACTTTCACTATCAATATAGGATAGAGTCGCTAATTCGCAATTATCTGTGACATTATAACCAGGTAATGCATTGAAATCATCAATATTTACAAATACCTCGGTCTCAGAATATACAAAATCAGGAACGTCAAATTGATCACAGGCATCAATTGTTGGGATAACCGGTACATCTAATGTAGGATCAATTGGATCCTCAATTGTCAACGTCCATACATAATCAATGGGATTTACACATAAAAAATTATCTGTAGACCATGTCACTGTAACTTGATTTCCACATGTAAAATCGGGTAGGTAATCTATAATAGGATCTGCAAATCCTTGGATGATACATCCAGGATCAGAAACCAACGAAGCATTTGAATATTCCAATTGACCGGGGTCAAAGGTTAAGACTTCATCACAATTGATTGTTGTGTTAGCAGGAGGATTTATCCATATAGGTTGTTCAGTTGAGGCCACCGTAACAGTCTGTGTATAGGTGTAATCTCTGCCACAGAAATCAGTATATTCCCACGTTATATATTGTATTCCTCCACATTCATCCCAATTCGTATCATCTATAGTGGGAGCAATTACTTCAGATATCAAACAGTTTCCTGACTGGTTATTTGATATCACCAAGTCAGATGGAGTATAAGATGCTGCATCTCCACAAGTAAGATTAATGTTTGCAGCTGGTGGATTCTGCCATGTCGGATCTTCTGCCGGCTCTACAGGAATGGTCCGTGTAATCACAACTACATCACCGCAAGGAGTATCAATCTCCCATTCGAGTTCGATATCTCCACCACATTCCACTTGTGATACTGTAGGGGTCACCAAAGGAGGTTCAACACATTGCGAGGTAAATTCTATACCACATAGTGTTTCACTTCCCCCGCCACCAGTAATTTTTCTCATGATTCTACATTCTCGACAACAAGTACTGCCTAAAGCAACTACACCCTGATTGCCTTCTGAATCTTGTTCTCCAGCATGGATGGTTGCATTTATTCCAGACTTAACTTGGCCATCAACATCACATTCTACCCAATATTGAACTTGATTTCCAGATACATCTTCCAAATAAATGTTTAACTCCCCATTGAGTCTACAGTTATTTGGATTTGATGTGTCAAAAGAAAGCATATCTAGAATAATATATGCATCTCCAATATTACAATAGGTACCAAAAATGTCATTACCAAATTCACATGCTCCTGAAGAACCATTGTTGTATTCAAATGAAAATTCAAATATGGCAGGATCTAAATTGTCATATTCATTACAAGTCAATGAACTAGGAAGCATTGCATCCAATGCAGCAAGATTAGTAATGTCGTCTTCGTCTAATGGGTTAGCAGCTTGGATAGTAATATCTTGTATTATAACACCGATATTTCCACAATCATCTTCCACCTCCCACACTCGTTCCAATACTGTTTCTGAACACTGATCTAAGGTTCCGGAAATAATATTTTGATAAAGGTTCTGTACTCTATTATCATAAGGAGTACAATTGTCAGTCCATGGCAAAGGAAGAAAACTTGGAAGATCACTAATACAACCAAGATTGAGGGTAGTTTCAGCTAGTGTAAATACAGGGGCTTCGCTTTCGCTAAAAAAGACTGTGATATCATAATAATCACAACAGCCGTTAAAGCAATCGTAAAGAAAGAAATCGTCATTAACTTGTGGTACCCAGGAATAATTAGTTGAAAAACTGTAGATATTGGTAAGGTCGTTACATGCCCCAGGGCTTAAAGTCGCTGATGTGCCAGGATGAACAGCAGTCACAATTCCAAATCCATCTACTTCAAGGATATAATGGCTGGCTCCGCTATTATTAACTGCTTCTACTGTGTAATCCTGACATGGTGAAACAGTTATTGAACTACTTACATTTGTTCCATTTACTCTTACATTACCGGCATCTGCAGGTACAATATCATAGAATAAATCTGAAATACTTATTTCAATCGTGTTATTGGCAACACCTGCAGGACCATAACATAAATCAAATGTAATACTGGATAAAGGACCATCATAGGTAAGGTCTGCATTACATGCGCCACCATTACTTCCACAAGTAATCGTTCCTGTAATCGTATTTCCTGACACTGATCCAGTAGGGCTTGTAATTGAATTCCAAGGAATTGAAGATGTAACTTGATCAGTATCATCAATATCCAATAATGTAAGAGATAAATTAGTTACAGGTTGTGAGAATGAAAGAGTGATTTGAGAACAACTTCCGAGGCCTCCTTGAAGAGAGAGATTTAAAGCATCATTGAAGCCACCATTTGTGGAGATTATTTTTCCGGCTTCGCAAGTTGTATTTCCTGATGTAGAGACTGTGACTTCAGTGCATTCTGTGAGAATAGGATTATTAGTGAGATTGTGATAGGTAATTGAACCATTGGCAGGACAAGCTCCAGCGGCTCCAAGATAATCTGACCATATTAAATTGGTCTGTCCACTCGAGAGAGTGGATAGAAAGGTGAAAATAAATAAGGTGAAAAATTGCCTAAGTAATGTGCACACATTGCCCTTTACAATACTCTCACCTAAAGCCATTAAGACTTTCGGGAAATCAGGTCTCATACTAAATCCAAGTTTTACATTCAATAGGATAATCGCTTCTCACGACGATCATCGTATATATAAATCATGTAATTAGGAGTGTCAGAAAAAACACTCTAGTGAAGGAGTAGTGTAAAGTAGCGTCTAATTAAGAAGCACAAGGTACTTCTTATAATAATTATAGATAATATCGTGCCAAATGCAATGCCTCGTTATGTAAGATACTTTACATTAATAAACGTCACTTTGACAGAATTTTTATTTCTACTCTCTGGTTTTTTTGTCTTCCAACCAAAGATTTATCATTAGTTAATGGTTTTCGCTTACCATATCCTCTGTAGGATAATCTTGTTTCGGGTATCCCTTTCTGGTATAAATAATAAGCCACACTTTGGGCTCGTTGGGTAGAAAGCTGGTCACAGTATTCATGAGGAGGAACAGTATTGGTATGCCCACCAATTTCAATTACGACATCAGAATTTGCTTTCATGAAATCAAAAATTTCTTCCATAATTGGAAAATTTTCATTTTTAAGAACTACACTATCTGCGTCAAAAAACAGCTGTTCTAATCTTACCGTACTACCGACTTCTATTTTGTCAATTTCCAATTCAGGGATCAATTTGATTGACTTTATTGTTGCAGAAGCCTCATGTTTACATCCATTTATGTCAGTTACCGTGAGTGTATACTTTCCAGCACTAAGGTTTTTAATTTCATCTACCGTGGAACCATCATTCCATTGATACATATTTCTTCCTGATCCTCCACCTACGACTGCAAGTATTCGGGCATCTTTTTTCCCTGGACCTGATAATTGATCTACCTTTAATTCCTTGATCTGCAAGGGTTTAGGCTGAGATATTCTTATAGATTCTGTAGCCTGGTTATTGTCTGCATCTGTTATGGTTACACTGAAAGTTCCTTCACCCAACTCCTCAACCGAGGATTGATCTGAAATACCATTTGACCATTCGTAATGGTATGGAGATTTCCCTCCATTTACCACTAATGACAATGACGCAGTTGCATCCCCATAACATTTTATTTCTTTATCCTGTGTGAGAGAAACTTGCAATATGTTATTAGCTATATCAGAAAATTTTAAAATGTATAATCCCGATCCCGAAGTACCGATCCAGAAATTTTCATTCCTGTCTTTTATAATTGAAAGGCATTGACCACTCACATTTCCTGCCTCTGTGGTGAAATCCTCAATTTCTTCTTCGTAAGGATTATACCTTACTAATTTATCACTAGCTATGTATATTCTTCCTTCTTTGTCAAATGCAAAATCATTTATTCTTCCATTATATAGTGCTTCATCTATCCCTACTGGAAATAATCTGTTATACTCATTGATCAGGAACATGTCATCTTCACTGATGATCCATTGACCTTCTTTATTCTCTGCTGTCACCAACATATGATATTTATCATCTTCGACTTCCCATTTTTCGCCTTCAATCCTTACATATCCTGCAGCTGTCCCGATCCAAATGATGTGGTGACGGTCTGCATGAATGAAGTTGATGACGTTGGACTTAAGTTCTGAATTATTTTTATGATACCTCGTTATTCTACCTGTTTTAGGTCTAAGGGTAAACAATCCTTTATTTGTTGCAATCCATATAAATCCACTGTGGTATTCAAGGTCAGAAATCAGCCCATCATTAGGTAATTGATGTTCAATCTCACTTCCGAGTTGGTAAATTTTATTTCCTGCAGAAGCCCATATCCGTGACTCATTGTCTTGTATCAGATCTGTAACATTTGGGACATTTAACCGATTTACAATAATGTTATTGCCAGGATCAATGATCAGTGCTCCTTCATCAGTTGCAGCCCATAAAATCCCGTCTCCATCAATCATCATATTATTTACGACAGCATTAGAGGATAGACCTCCAAAAGGAGACATTACCAAAGATGGGGTCAATGTTTCTTGAGCATTGACGACACCTATATATAGGCATATTAATATGGTGTAGACAGCTTTTGTCATTGAACAGGTTTCATTCATTCATACGTAATAGACCCTTACAGGTAACAGGTCTTAAGATTTAAATAACAAATTTTATTCCTGATTGTCTTATTCTGGCATTCTCAACCATCCAAGAATATCGTAATCAGCTACAGTATAGATTCCCATAAACTCAACTAAACCTAGTTTTTGTCTTGTTTTCCTCCCGAAATTTTGTTGTATAAATTCAATGCTATCCTGAGTTACCTCAGTAACAATCCCCATATGCCCAAAACGGTTTTCTGTTCTTTCACCATATATGATGATGTCATGAACTTCTGGCGGGGTATTTCTGACATTCCTATATTGGATCAATGCTCTGTCCTTATTAAAAGCAACATCTGGAAGGTTCTTATCAAAAAAATCTTTGGCATGACCATATGAATCAGGCATTTCATGATTGAATACTTCATAATAATACCTCTTTACAAATTCTACACACTGGTACTTTAAACCCAGATTATATCCTGAAGGAGTGGTACTTCTGCCGGAAGTTTTTTTATAATTAGATCCATTATAAAAAACGGGAATACCATTAAAGCTATCTATAATGTCTCCACGTTTGGGATTAAAACTGGATATAAGGAATACAGCACCAATAAGAATGATCAATCTATTAAGCATCATCATTGCTTTTCACATTACAATATTAACCACTTTTAATAGCTATATCGTATGTAATGGATCAATAACTCATCAATGATGTATAATTTTGTATTTGCTTTAAGCAAATAGAGCCTTGCATCGTTACTTATATTATCGGTATATTTGCCGACTCAAAAAAAACTGGAGAAAGATGTTCGATACTTTAAGTGAAAAGCTCGAATCGGCGTTTAAAAATCTGAAAGGGGATACTAAACTCACAGAGATTAACATCGCCCAATCTATTAAAGAGATAAGAAGAGCACTTGTTGCAGCAGATGTCAACTATAAAATAGCAAAGGAATTTACCGATAAGGTAAAGGATGAAGCACTGGGAAGTAAGAATGTGCTTAACTCTGTGAAGCCTGGAGAATTAATGGTGAAGATTGTCCTTGATGAGATGATCGAATTGATGGGAGGGCAGGCTGCCGGAATTAATATAAAAGGAAAACCAGGTGTTGTACTCATTGCCGGATTACAGGGTAGTGGTAAAACAACTTTTACAGGTAAACTTTCCAAATTCTTAAAAGAAAAAAAGACTAAGAAAGTGCTGGTAGCAGCTTGTGATGTATATCGACCCGCTGCAATTGATCAGCTAACGGTAATTGCTGAACAAGTAGGCGTAGAGGTTTATAAGGAAATTGAGAATAAAAATCCGGTTGTCATTGCAGAGAATGCTGTCGCTTATGCTATTCAGAATGGTTTCGATGTGGTTATCATAGATACTGCGGGACGTCTTTCTGTCGATGAGCAGATGATGAATGAGATTGCAGCTGTCAGTGAAGCCATAGACCCTTCAGAAACTTTGTTTGTTGTGGATAGTATGACCGGTCAGGATGCTGTCAACACGGCCAAGGTATTTAATGATCGCCTTGACTTTGACGGGGTAGTACTGACTAAGCTTGATGGGGATACAAGAGGTGGAGCAGCATTAACGGTTAAGTATACTGTAGGGAAGCCCATAAAGTTTGTCAGTACGGGAGAAAAGATGAGCGATATCGATGTCTTCCACCCTGATAGAATGGCTCAGCGTATCCTGGGTATGGGAGATATTGTATCTTTTGTTGAGAAAGCACAGGAGCAATTCGATGAGAAGGAAGCCAAAGCACTCGAAAAGAAAATCAAAAAAAATAAGTTTGATTTTAATGATTTTCTCAATCAACTGAATCAAATCCGAAAAATGGGCGATCTCAAATCCTTGATCAACATGATCCCAGGGATGAAAAAGATGACCAAAAACCTTGATATTGATGACTCCGCTTTCGCAAAAGTTGAATCCATCATCTTATCCATGACGCCTAAAGAAAGGTCTAATCCTGAGCTCCTCAATATGAGCCGCAAAAGAAGGATAGCCAAAGGATGTGGAAGAAACATCCATGAAATCAATCTTTTCATAAAACAGTTTGACCAGATGAAAAAGATGATGCATATGATGTCCAAAGGCAAGGGAATGGGAAATATGATGGGTGGAGGAATGCCTAATCTTCCCAGGAGATAATTGATAATTAATTTCGTTTCAGATATATTAATAAATATTTTAATATGTTTTAATCAATTTTTTTGCAATTATTGTTTATAATTCAATACCTTTAGAGGGACGAATTTTGCCAACTAACTGATAATTGAAAAACAATTGAAACAACTGTACACAATATTTATTGTGGTGCTTTTAGTCAACCCTATTTTTGCTTCAACCATTTCAGTTGAAAACTTCCCTGACTTAAAAGTTACAGATATTAATGGGGTTCATCATAAGATCAACTCCTATCTCCATTCCGGCAAATCTATTATTCTAAATTTTTCTTCAACCTGGTGTCGTCCTTGCTGGAACTATCAAAATTCAGGAGTCCTGGAGGAAGTGTGGGAAAATCATGGCCCCAATGGGAGTAATGATGTAGTCATCATCATGATAGAAGCAGATCAAAACACTTGTGAGGATTGCCTCTACGGGCAGAAGAATTGCAATGATTTCACTTATGGAAATTGGTCATCATCATTTCCAATGTCAAATCTTGACAAGGAAAATCAGTTTATTGCTGATCAGTTTAATGTAACAAAATACCCATCAATTTTTGCTTTATCAGCTAAAAATAAAACTGCAGAAGAGGTAGGTCAATTGGATCTTTCAGGGTGGGAATCCTGGATATCTACTAACAAAACTGTAAAGAGGATCGCTCCTAAGATCAATAAACTGAGTACATCATTTGTTTCTAAAGTTGAGACCTTAAATCAAGAAATAATCAAATCAGCATTTGACCAGGAGCAAATAAAGACCAACCTCTTGGAGATAGACTGGCAAGTATTTCCAAATCCTTGTTTGGATCAACTGAATATTAAATGTGACTCAGATATCAATGCACCTGTAGAAGTAAGTCTTCATAAAATGAATGGAAGGATGGTATATCGAAGAGTATTTAAAGCAAGATTTTTTGACATCACATTCGATATGACGAGAATTCCTAAAGGGCCTTATTTTCTGAGAATTAGGTCTGAAGATGAAATGATAACTAAAAAGATTTTAAATATTAGATAAGGTTTCTGTAAGCTATCTTCATTCTTATTTCCATCCTGTTTCTCAATTAAAACTTTACTCAGCTTCATCAAGTAATTCCTTCAATTCTTTCAATTTAATCATACAGTCAATAGGTGTCATATTATTTATATTGACCAACTCGAGTAGAGACTTTATTTTGCCCCATGTAAGATCGCTGGTCTCAAAAATACTCATTTGAATAGAAGGCTGTTGAGCCATATTCTCCAGTTTTTGTGAGATTTCTTTTTGAGATTGACCTTCAGCGTTTATTGACTTCTGCTCCAATTCATGCAGGATTTCTTGTGCTCTCGAAATTACAGCATTGGGCATTCCTGCCATTTGGGCTACATGAATTCCAAAACTATGTTCACATCCTCCTTCTTCAAGCTTTCTGAGGAATATCACTTTATTATTAACCTCTCTGGTTGCGATATTGAAATTCTTTATCCGATCGTATTTGACAGCGAGTTCATTTAATTCATGATAATGAGTTGCGAAAAGAGTTTTAGGTCTCGCATCTGTATTGTGATGAAGGAATTCGGCCAGCGACCAGGCAATTGATATTCCGTCATAGGTAGAGGTGCCACGTCCGATTTCGTCAAGTAAAATGAGACTTCTTGAAGAGATATTATTCATTATACTTGCAGTCTCATTCATTTCAAGCATAAACGTTGATTCACCACTACTGATATTATCCGAAGCTCCGACCCGTGTGAAAATTTTATCTACGATTCCCATTTTTGTTGAAGCTGCTGGAACATAGGATCCCATTTGAGCCATTAATACAATCAATGCAGTCTGTCTTAATAAAGCAGATTTACCTGACATATTGGGACCTGTTATCATCATGAGTTGTGTTTCCTGGTCATCCAGGAACACATCATTAGGGATGTAATGATCATCAAGAGGCAATTGTTGTTCAATCACCGGATGCCTGCCTTGTTTTATATCAATGGCGTAGGATTCATCAATTTCAGGTCGGCAATATCGATTTTTAAAAGCAACTATAGCTAATGATTGAAAACAATCAATAATGGCCATGATATTAGCATTCTGCTGAATCTCTAGCAGGTATTCACTTAATGAAACCACTACTTCCTGAAATAGACGCTCTTCAATATCATTGATCTTCTCTTGGGCGGATAAAATCTTTGATTCAAGCTGCTTCAATTCATCAGTGATATATCGCTCAGAGCCTGTCAGCGTCTGCTTCCTTACCCAATTTTCAGGAATTAAACCTTGGTTTTTGTATTTATTGGTTACTTCAAGATAATACCCAAATACATTATTGAATCCGATTTTAAGATTGGTTATCCCAGTCTTAATGGCTTCCTGTTGTTGAATATCGATTAGTATTTCCTTGCTGTTGTGGACAAGATTTCTTAATTCATCCAGTTCTTCATTGTACCCTTCTTTTATGACCTGACCTTTTGATAGAACAGCGGGAGCTTCATCATGTATAGCCACTTCAAGGATTGATCTCACCTTTTTACAATCATAAATCCTTTCTCCCAGCTCTTTTATGGATTCATGTTCTACTTTACTGAAAGCTTCCTTGATGGGTATAATGGCTTCCAGGGCTTTCCGCAAATGAATCATCTCTCTGGGACTGATCTTCTCCATTGCAAGCTTGGAAACCAACCTCTCTAAATCTCCGATTTTTTTTAATTGAACACAAATCTCATCTCTTAAATCCTCATGTTCAATTAGATACGATATGTTATCAAGACGTTCATTGATTTTTTTGGGATTAATTAGTGGCAGAAGCAACCACTTTCTCAGTTGTCTTGCACCCATAGGTGATACCGTCTTGTCAAGAACTGATAGCAATGAAATACCAGTATCATGAACTGTTGAGACAAGCTCTAAGTTCTTAATGGTAAATCGATCAAGCCATACATATTCTTCTGATTGTATCCTGCTTACATTACTTATGTGCTTTAACTTATCATTTTGTGTAGAAGATAGATAATGTAAGACCGCACCGGCTGCAATTCTTCCTGCAGCGAGGTGGTCAATCCCATAACCTTTAAGGTTTTTAACTTTAAACTGATCGTACAGTTTCTCATCTGTGTATTGCTTGGTAAATATCCATTCATCCAATGCATAGGCATAGAAGGAATCTCCAAGCAGTTTTAATATGTCCTTCTTATATGATTTATCATAAAGTACTTCAGCAGGAGAGAAGCTATGGAGTAACTTTTCAATGGTGTTTCTATTTCCTTCACTTACAAGAAATTCACCGGTAGAGATATCTAATAAAGCGATACCCAATACATCTTTGGATTCAATGTAGATGGATGCTACGTAATTATTAGACTTTTTGTCAAGAATGGTATCTTCTATGGTTACTCCTGGAGTAACCAGGTCAGTAACCCCTCTTTTGACAATCTTCTTTTCTTTACTTGGTTTTTCTAGTTGCTCACATATTGCGACGCGATAACCTGCTCTGACAAGTTTAGGTAAATATACATCAAGACTATGATGAGGAAATCCGGCCAATTCAACATCACTTCCACCATTATTTCTAGAGGTCAACACAATCCCTAGAATGTCAGCTGCTTTTACAGCATCTTCCCCAAATGTCTCGTAAAAATCTCCAACTCTGAATAATAATAAGGCATCAGGATGCTTAGCCTTCATGCCATAATATTGCTCCATTAAAGGAGTTAATTTCTTCTTCTTCTTTTTCTTTGTGATTGCCAATTCTTTCTCAGGAAAATTATAAAATACAATAATAAAAAATAATATATGCAAAATGGCAATATGATCATAAGGACTCACCATTTATATTGAAGAACAAAAAAATCAGCAGGGTTTTATGCCGGTATGATGATTTTGTCTACAACAGCAATTATTTAATCGGATTCATTGATAATTCCTATTACTAGTTTCCAAATTAGTATATTTTTGCAGCTTCAATTTGAGATTGAAATTAATTAAAGACGATAATAATACTTCAATGACAGAAGAATATAAAGTACTATCACAAGAAGAATACGAAACACTAAAGAATGCAATCTCTTGGATTACCATCCTGGTTGCAGGTGCTGACGACAATATCGATCCTCAAGAAACTGAATGGGCTGAGAAATTGGCGAATATTAGGGCATTTTCACTTGATGAAGAACTTAAGTCCTATTACACCGACGTAGGAGTAGATTTTCAGGAACGACTTCATAAAATGATTGCTGATATGCCAGACGATAAGGATGAAAGGGCAGAAATCCTTACAAAGGAATTGAGCAAGCTGAATCCAATTTTAGCCAAGTTAGAAACCAGTGTAGGAGCACTGTTGTACGAAAGTTTCACTTCATTTGCCAAGCACGTTGCAAAAGCTTCAGGAGGCTTCTTAAGGTTTTTTAGTATAAGTGCAGAGGAAAAGAAAGTCATCCAACTCAACATGATTGATCCTATTGAATATCATCCAGACGTTTAAGATCTCTGTTTTTCACTTTTTAGATTAAAATATAACGGGTATATTGAAGGCACAATCGGTGCATTATGAAATATATCTCAATTCTATGTGTGGTACTGTCACTATGTAGCAGCAGTCTATCTTCTCAATCACTTGCGGTAAATGGAACTTTGATTGATAGTGATTCAGGAAATCCCATTATAGGTGCTAATGTATTTTCCTCCTCCACCGGAACGGTAACAGACTTAAATGGAATTTTTAGTATTAGTGTTGAAAGGGGAGATTCTTTAACCTTGAGTTATGTTTCTTATGAATCCCTCGTTATCAGTCATCGGGATTTATCTGTAATGGAGATGCCGCTATCACTTTTTTTATCAATTTCTGAGAATATACTTTCCACAGCAACAATTACAGGGTCTAAATATGAAAAACGATTAAGTGAATCTACAGTATCAGTAGACGTAATTAAACCC
>JABDLO010000147.1 GCA_013002995.1 Saprospiraceae bacterium
CATGTATACCTAATTGCATTGCTGCCATGGCTGCAACTGCATGGGTATGATCGGGAGAAGAAATAGTTACTGCATCGATCTTTTCATCTCCTTCCAGCATTTTTCTGAAATCGTTATAATATTTGGCTGCGGGCCATTTTTCAATTGCTCGTTTAGCCATATTCCTGTCAATGTCACAAATAGCTACAACATTATCTCCGCCATTGTTATACGCATTTGAAATATCTGACCATCCTTTACCCCCCGCACCAATACAAGCAATATTCAGCTTATCGCTAGGGGACACATATCCAGATCCACCTAAAACGAAACGAGGTACAATCATAAAAGTACCTGCGGCCATAGCCGAATTTTTTATAAATTCTCTTCTCTTTAATCCTGAATTTCCTGTAGTTTTTTCTGTGCTCTTTTTCATCGTCAGATTATTTTTTATCAAATTCTGATATTTTCTTCAATTCTTCGGCAAGGTTATTTTAAAAGTAGTTCCAATTCTTGGAGTGGATTCTACGTCGATAGTACCATTCAATTTTCGAACAGTTTCTGAGGCAATATAAAGTCCTAATCCTGCTCCTTTGGAAGCCTCAGTGGCTCTATAAAACATTCCAAATATTTTTTCTAACTGATTTTTGTTAATTCCAATACCATTATCGCTAATGTTCAGCTTAACGAATTTTCCATTTTCATTTCCACTGACTACGACCTGACTATGATCTTTAGAAGGATCTGAGTATTTCAATGAATTAGAGATAAGATTATTAAACAATGTGGCAACTCTAATTCGGTCACAATCTATTTTCAGTGTTTCAGGTATATTATTTATAAACTCAATATTCCCAGTTTCTTCCTGGAAATTCATTTCATTATAAGTTTTTTCCACTAGTTCTTTTAGAAAAAGTGCCTCTTTTTTAACAGGTACACGTGTATTTTTGATAATATCTATTACATCTCTTATAAAATGTTCCATTTTCTGGATCCTTGTTTTCATAAGTCCATGATAATGCTCAACCTCTTTAGTATTGTCTGTAATCTCAACTACATTCAGTAAACCTAATATTGAAGCCAGGGGTGCTCTTAGATCATGCGAGGTACTATACAAAAACTGATCTAGCTCCTTATTACTCCTTTCTAACTCATTTTTCTGCTCAATTATCATGCGGTTTCTACTATTAATCATTCGTATATACACGATCAATATCAATGAACTCACTACGGTAAATGTTACGGTATTGAAGACAAAGTGAAATCGAACAACTGATTCTGTGTAAGTATATATGGGAAGAATGGAAAAATCATAGAGAGATGAAAGGATATACAAACCGAAGCTAAGCACTGTAAAGAAGTAGGCATATTTCATCTTTCTATAATCGAATACTACGTAAGACCCAATAATCATGGTAAAAAAGTAAAGGTTCCCTCCCGTATTATGGTTATGGGATGAGTTGGCAAGATAAATCACCAAATTGAATATTAGAATCAGAATAATTTTACCTGTATCAAATTTTCCAAACCGTCCCAAAACTATACCCAAAATTGATCCCAGTATCAATAGTATATGAGGCAATATGATCTTAGTGTGGTCTTGAATAATATGGCTAGTTAAATATATCAGGCCTATCAGACCTACCAAAATATTTAGAGTTATGGCCAGGCGGTTTGGCATTTCTCCCATATACTTATCGTATGAGGGTTTACCAACAACCCAAAGCAAGAATTGATCATGTTTTAATCCCAAATAATTGAGCATATTCATTTTCTGGGAATTGTTAAAAAGAATGTAGTACCCTCTCCGGGTTTTGACTTTACACTTATTACTCCTCCTAATTTTATTAATGTTTCTTTAGCAATATAGAGTCCCAAACCGGTACCTTCCGCAATGTCTGTTGCTCTATGGAACATATCAAATATGTTCGGCTGCTGGGCTTCTTCTATTCCAATGCCATTGTCAAATACACTGATCGTTATTGAATTAATCTCTTTCTCCATGCTTAGAACAACTACATTTTCCTTCTTCCTTGGATCCGAGTATTTAATTGCATTTGACAGCAGGTTTGACAGCACCGTTGTGATTTTTAATCGATCGCTCTCAATTTCAAGGTCTTGCGGAATTTCATTCTTGAATTGAATTTTTCCAGCATCAGATTGATAGCTGAGGTCATTGTAGGTTTTTTGTGTAGTATCATACAGGTTGAGGCTCTCTTTGAGAATCGGTAAACGCGTGCTCTTGATCAAAGAAATTATATCTCTGATAAAAGAATCCATCTTTTCAATTCTATTTCTAATCAGAGCATGGTATTTCTGCTTCTCTCCTTCGTCATCCGTAATATCCAATACGTTTAATAATCCTAAAACAGAGGCCAGAGGAGCTTTTAAATCATGAGAAGTACTATACACAAATTGATCAAGTTCACTATTTGTTTTTCTTAATTGCTCATTTTGCTCCTCAATTCTTAAGTTTCTTTCATGAAACCGCCTGATATATAATACTATTATCGCAGAAGTTGTGAAGGTAAATACGGTTACATTCAGTATGAAAAACGACCGGGTAACTTGTAAGGTAAAATTATACTCCGGCACAATACTGAAATCATTCATAGTAGCCAGGAGATATAAGGCAAGTGAGCCAATTGCGAAAAATATGGATACCATTTGCTTGTTGAAATCAAAAACAACAAAGGCGGCAACTATAATTGTAAAGAAATACAGGTGTGATCCCGTCTCATACGTTTCAGCCGCAACAGAAACATAAATGGCCAAGGTGCATAATGAAAGCACCATTATTTTTGCAATAAAGAATTTTCCTAATCTAATCAGTGCAATCCCAGGCAGGCACCCTCCTAAAAGTAACATATGGGTAACCAATGGTTCGTAGTAACCTTGATTCAGATCAACAATAACGTAAATAACACTAACAAGAATGGCGATGAAATTCAAGGTAATAGCCATTCGGTTGGACATTTCAGTCATGTGGATTTGATAGGATTTTTCTCCAACAACCCACTTTAGAAATGCATCAAACTTTTGGTTCATTAGTTTCCTCTAAGAATCAATACTTACATGGTATGAGGATGGATTAATTCCATGATCAATATCATTAAGACCATTCGTTATTTCTCAATTTACCATATATTGACAAGTATAGAAACCTTGAAATAGTATAAATTTATTGATCTATTGTAGCACAAATAATGATCAAGTTGTAATGCACTGTGTATCAGCACTAAACAATGAAAGCGAGTTAAATTATGATAAATAAATAATGGATCAGAACAGTTATCGAAACAATTTGATTCTTCACTATGTTCTAATTTCAAAATGCAAAAAAGAAATGAAAACTATCCTAAAAGCGGCTATACTTCTAATGGTGACAGGAATAATCACATCTTGTTCCAATGATGACCCAGAGCCCGAAGCAACTTTAAGTGCTGAGGACTTTATATTGACAATTGATGAAAATCAATCCAATGGAACAGTTTTAGGTACGATAACCGCAAATTCAAGTCAGGGGACATTGTCTTTTACTTTTTCTTCTCAAAGTCCAGCCGGATCCATGTCTATTGACGCTGCTTCTGGTGAATTGACCGTCGCGGATGAAACTTTATTTGATTTTGAAACTAATCCTGAAATCATAGGAACGGTTGCAATTACTGATGGTGTTTTATCCACAGGTGCCAGTATACGCATTACATTGAATGATGTCGAAGAATTTGAAAATGCTACATTCTGGAGGGGAGAGAGAATAACTTTTACCAAGGATGATGGAGCAAATCCAAATAATGAAGCTAATCAGGATCAGATTACTAATAATGTTTGGATCACACGAGGAAACGATGGAGGACAGATCTTTAATATTGCCTCAGAGGGCCAGGCAAGTCAAAATACCAGCCCAGTAGGCACAGAATGGGCCATTGGAACCTTTGATGATATTGCTGAACTGACATTTGAGCCATTTCGATCTGCGGTAGGGAAACCTTCTGATGTAGTGGGCAAAGACCTGGTAATGCATCTTATCACCGATGATATTTACATTGAAATTAATTTCCTATCCTGGTCATCCGGAAAGCAGGGTGGATTCAGCTATCAGCGAACTACGGAGTAGGTTCAGGGTTCAAGTTCAGGGTTCAGGGTTCAAGTTCAAGGTCAAGTTCAAGGTCAGTTATCAGTAGTATATTCTGCTGCCTTGACATATC
>JABDLO010000171.1 GCA_013002995.1 Saprospiraceae bacterium
GATATGGGTTGACCTCCGGCCATATTTACCGCCGTGGCCATGGCTACATAAGGGATCTTTTCTGGGCCAACCTTTTTTATCAGGTCCTCCAGTTTGTTTAGGTCTATGTCCCCTTTAAAGGGATGAAGGTTATTGGGATCATGAGCTTCATCGATAATAACATCCACAAAGGTACCGCCAGCAAGTTCCTGGTGCAGTCTTGTTGTGGTGAAGTACATGTTACCTGGAATAAAGTCTCCATCCTTTATAAGGATCTTCGAAATAATGTGTTCTGCCCCCCGACCTTGATGGGTTGGTACCAGGTATTTGTAACCATAATACTTCTGAATGGCCTCTTCAAGATTATAAAAATTACGACTTCCGGCATAGGCCTCATCACCAAGCAGGATCCCAGCCCATTGACGGTCACTCATGGCTGAAGTGCCACTATCAGTGAGTAGGTCGATATAGACATCCTCTGATCGTAAAAGAAAAGTATTATACCCAGCTTCCTCGATCGCTTTTTCTCTATGCTCTTTTGTAGTCATAAAAACGGGTTCCACCATTTTTATTTTGAAAGGCTCTGCCCAGGATCTTCTCTTTTTATTAACCTTATCCATAGATTTGCAATTAGATTCAAACTTTTCCCTTGTTCTTAATTTGAGTTATTATCCGGATGATTCAAATGATTTTAATCATCCGATTAAAAGATATGGGCCACTTGTGCGTCTATATCAAGAGACCTGTTGATGAGTAGTGGATTGGATGGGTATTAATGACCCGTCTTTGTTTATAATCAGGCAAGGATGGATTCGGTCAAACAATGGAAAACAATGTGGCGAAATGAAAAGTAATCCTGAAAATAAATTGCGGGATTTGGGGTTTAAAAAATTGACAGGATCAGAGAAATGATAAAAGTTTTAAAGAAAATACTGAAAGCAATGCTTGCACTGGTTATTACTATCGTCGTGCTGATAATAGGAATCGCGATATTCGTCAATACTGCTCCACAATTTGGAGAAAGTCCAAAGGGTGACAGATTAACTTTTATTGAATCTTCTCCTAATTATAGCGAAGGGCAATTCCAAAACCTTGTTGAAACTAGTATGGATATGGCTCCAAGGGAAATACCGGGTCTTATGATGAAATTTTCAACGGGTAGAAAGAAAAGAGAACCTCAAAAAGAATTGCCTTCAAAGTTTGATTTTTCTCGAAACTCAAGGATTGATTCGTTGGTTTATGTTACCTGGTTTGGACATTCTGCCATAATGTTGGAGATGGAAGGAAAACGGATCCTGATCGATCCTATGCTTGGACCTGCAGCCTCTCCGGTTTCCTTTATGACGAAGCGATTTCCATACAAAGATCCTATTGATATCAATGAAATAGAGGATATTGATGCAGTTATCCTATCCCATGATCACTATGATCACCTGGATTATCCATCTATAATTGTTTTAAAGGATAAGGTGGACCATTTCTATACGGCCTTGGCTGTTGGTGAGCATTTAAAACGATGGGGAGTTGAAGAAAGTAAAATCACAGAGTTGGATTGGTGGCAGAGTTCAGAATTGGATGATATTCAACTTATTGCAACACCTGCCAGACACTTTTCCGGAAGAGGATTCGGGGATCGTAATAAATCACAATGGGCGTCCTGGGTAATTATTGGAAAACATAGTAGGATATTTTTCAGTGGTGATAGTGGATATGCAGGTCACTTCAAGGAAATAGGGGAGAAGTATGGACCTTTTAATTTTACGATGATGGAATGTGGTCAGTATAATGAATTGTGGAAGGCAATCCACATGATGCCAGAAGAAAGTGTTCAAGGCCATATAGACCTCAAGGGAAAGGTTATGATGCCTATTCACTGGGGAGCCTTTAACCTGTCACTACATGACTGGACCGATCCTATTGTCCGGGCTAGCGCTGAAGCGAAAAGGCTTAATGTGAATATGGTAAATCCAATTATTGGAGAAACGTTTGTTGTAGGTCAGGATTTACCTGAGGAGACATGGTGGACCTTTAAGGAAAAGATTGTATCGGCACACTAACCAGGAACGCCGTCATTGCGAGGCCTTTTTGGCCGACACAATCCACCCCCAGGTACTTTCATGGCATACGATTATCGTTGGGCTACTTATAGCAGGAGATACTTCACCCTTCGAGTTCGTAATGACCTGAGCAACTACCTGAAGTCTTCATCTGACAGAACAATAATTTTGTCCTCTTCATTGAATTTGATCATGTCGGATTTCAATGGATTTACAATCACTCCATGAGCTGAATTCTCATCATCTTTTTCTGAAATTATTCGGTATCCCAGGGCAATTTCATTTTGTTGTCGAGCAGATTCTAAAACCGTATAGAAATTGACCGGCTTTCCAATTTTGAGATAACCAGTAACGGGTTTGATATAGATACCTGATTCTTTGGAGCCAAATAACTTATAGAAAACATCCATTAGATATTTATTTTCTGATACCTGGCTCATTAAAAGACTCAAAACGTTATCACTTACAATGAAATCATCGGCCTTTGTCACTTCAGCCAGTCTTCTATTCTGGTTATCCAGCATTTCACTGACAATATTCAGATCCTTCTTCGTACTGTTGGAGATATTTCGCAAATGAAGGAGTGTTACCAGGGTTTGAGCATCGGCTTGTTGGACTCCTACATCTTCATACTCACTCTGAAGGATGATATGATCAAAAGATGCAGGATCGAGACTGGTTAGCAGATATTTGTCAGTTGTATCCGCTTCAATAAATTCAATTTCCAGGCTGTTAAGTTTTGGTTTTATTATTTTGATCATTTTACCCGGATAACTATGATTAGCTACAACCTTAAGTAATGAACCATCCTTAACATGTTTGTCCAGTTCATCGATCAGTACTGGAGATCTTTTATTCCAACCCAACATCAAAATTCGTTCTGGCTTACGATCTAGCAAAGCAGGGGAGGTGATGGCTTCATAATCAATGGAGTAGTCTTTATTATTTGAAACGATCATAGTATCATCATCTTCGGTAACCGCAATGATGGAATCGCCCTCATTTATGG
>JABDLO010000180.1 GCA_013002995.1 Saprospiraceae bacterium
AAGAAATTTCTCAACCAGGAGACTCCTCTGTTTTGAGAAATTGAAACACCTCCATCACCGACGACTACCATTCTGTTCCCATCTGTAGGGTCAATCCACATCTCATGGTGATCCCAGTTGGGTGCAGAAAAAGGGGAAACCGGATGCACACTTTTTCCACCATCAATACTGGTTGTAAATCCTGCTGCCATGAAATATACCTCATGTGGATTATCAGGAGATGCTGCACATCTTGTGTAATAAGCTCCTCTTCCTCCCAGGTCCCTATTAGAGCTCACCAATTGGAATGATTTTCCATTATTGTCTGATCTCCACAATTCCCCTGTCTCAGTAGGCTGTCCTTCTAATTCAAGGGGTACTCCATCACCGGTTTCTATTAAAGCATATACTCTATCTGGTTTAGCAGGAGTCATTGCAAGGGCAACTTTCCCCACCGGGCCTTTAGGAAGCCCATTACCTTGTAATTTTTTCCAGGTCTTTCCGGCATCATTGGACATCTGAACCCCACTTCCTGGTCCTCCACTGTTACGCTTCCAGGTCTTTAACTCCAATTGCCAGGTACCGGCAAATAAGATTCTTGGATTATCCGGATCCATTACAATATCCGATGCTCCTGTATTTTCATCGACAAATAGTACATGCTCCCAGGTCTCTCCTCCATCCATTGAACGGTAAATCCCACGTTCCGGCTGAGGTGAATAGGCATGACCCAATGCCGCGACATAAACTATGTCCGGATTTTCCGGGTGCACAATTACCCTTGAAATCCTTCCTGTATTTTCAAGGCCGATGTGCGACCAGGATTCTCCTCCATCAGTGGATTTATACATGCCATTTCCTATGGATACATTAGATCTAATAAAGCTTTCACCAGTCCCTACATAGATAATCTGAGGATCAGAAGGACAGATGGTTAATGAACCAATGGCATGCACTTCCTGCTTGTCAAATATGGGCATCCAGTTCAAGCCTCCATCCACAGTTTTCCATACTCCACCGGAAGCTGCTCCAACAACGTAGGTGAGAGGATCACCGGGAACACCTGAGACCGAATTTATTCGGTTACCTATAGGCCCTATATGTCGAAATTTAAGTTGATCAAGATGTTCTTTCTCTAATTTTTGAGAATCGCCTTCCTGAGGAATAATTATAAAGGCAGTGATTAGCATTGAACAAAATAATGCTCTTGAGAAAATTGAGGTCTTCATTATCGAGTTGGTAGTTGGTTATATTAATTAATTAAGGTCGATGAAGATAATAATAATTCTTCCATTCTCATTTTTACTGACATCTTTCTTAGTTTCCTTTTATTGAAAATTAATACAGGTGATACTCTTAATTAATTGGAGATATAATGGAAGTAAATATCGTGATATACCCATAATTGTTTTAAATGAAGCTCAATAGTATTTTTTATACATCTAATTATGTATTTTCGCTGTTTCGGTAGAACCTTGTCTCTCCAATTTTTATTTAATTAAAAAGTGATTTAATAATATAATTCCAACAACATACATGGATCCGTTAAAAAAGAAGTTTTTTGAAAAATCAAGTGCATTAAAACAAGAAGTAAGAAGTTTATTAAAAGAGCATGGGGACTTAAAAGTTGATGAAGTCCGACTAAGACAAGTTTTCGGAGGAGTAAGAGGTGTTAAAACCATGGTTTGGGATCCTTCTCAGCTGGATCCAATGGAAGGCATTAGATTTAGAGGGTATAGTATTCCTGAACTGAGAGAGAAATTACCGAAAGCTCCCGGAGATACAGAACCACTTCCTGAAGGTTTATTCTGGTTAATGTTAACCGGTGACCTTCCGACTGATGAAGAAGTCCAATGGCTGGCGGATGCCTGGGAGGCACGAGCCCACGTTCCAGCTCATACATTTAAAGCATTAGATGCATTAAGTCCTAACACACACCCAATGACCCAATTCAGCATGGCCATCGTGTCTATGCAGTCAGAAAGTGTTTTTGCCAAAAGGTACGCCGATGGCATGAGTAAAAATGACTATTGGGATGCGGCTTATGAAGATGCTATGAATCTTATTGCTAAGCTTCCAAGAGTAGCTGCATACATATATAGAAGAACGTTCCATGGTGGCAATCATATAGAGCCTGACTTATCATTGGACTGGTCCGCTAATTATGCCCACATGCTAGGCAACGATAATCCGGATTTCTACAGTTTAATGAGGCTGTATATGACCATTCATGCAGATCACGAAGGTGGCAATGCTTCAGCACACACGGTTCATTTAACTGGATCAACATTGAGTGATCCTTATTATTCTTTTGCAAGTGGAATGAATTCTCTGGCTGGTCCTCTTCATGGCCTGGCCAATCAGGAGGTCATTAAGTGGATTTTTGAGATGACTAATAATCTTGGGAAGACTAAGCTTTCTGAAGATGAAATTAGAAATTATGTAAAGCACACACTAGATCAAGGAAAGGTCATACCAGGTTATGGACATGCTGTACTTAGATTACCGGATCCTCGATTTACAGCCCAGATGGAATTTGCCGAAAGGAAAATTAAAGACGATCCTTATGTAAAGATTGTATGGCAATTATTGAAAGTTGTACCAGATGTTCTTAAAGGATTAGGTAAGGTAAAAAATCCATGGCCAAATGTCGATGCACACTCTGGTGCTATTCTCGTTCATTATGGTATGAAAGAATACAGTTATTACACGGTAATGTTTGGAGTATCGAGAGCTCTCGGTGTTCTAGCGGCACTCTGCTGGTCAAGAGCGATGGGCTTCCCACTTGAAAGACCTAAATCTGTTACCACAGACTGGGTTAAGAATTTTATAAAAGAACAGGTATCTGCCTGAATTAAATGATTGAAAAACTTTAACACGCTATGAATATTCCTGATTCCCTTAAATATACCAATGAACACGAATGGGTCAGAATAGAGGATGGAGATATTGCCATCATCGGAATTACTGATTTTGCTCAAAGTGAACTCGGCGAGCTGGTCTATATTGAAGTAGACACTGTAGGTGAAAGCATTGATAAAGATGAAGTCTTCGGAACTGTTGAGGCAGTAAAGACCACATCTGATCTGTTCATGCCGGTGAGCGGTGAGGTCCTTGAATTCAACGATGAACTTAATGAAGATGAAGGAGACAATCCAGGTATTATCAATGAAGATCCTTACGGTAAAGGCTGGATAGTAAAGATCAAGATGTCAGATACTTCAGAGCTTGATGAACTACTAGATGACACGGCTTACGCAGAAATGATCGGATAAAATCAACCGCCTACACACCATTTTCATTTTAATCAACATCTTATAGATAATGCTGTCATTCATATTTCGATGGAGGTATGTAATGGCTTTGTTACTGACAGCAGTAACAATTACCTTGTCAGTATTACCAGCTGATAAGTTAAATCAAGCCCCTATGATCAGTATTCCTTATGCTGATAAAATAGGACATATGATCGCTTATCTTTCATTGGGTTTTGTCTGGCTTATGGTATTTTATGCTCAGAAAAGTAAAGAAATAAAAACACTATTATTTCTATTTTCTCTGGGTTTGTTAATTGAAATGACTCAATTTTACTTTTTAGTAGGTCGGTATTTTGAGATTCTTGATATAATTGCTAATATTAGCGGTACAATTTTAGGAATTGTATTGTGTAGAATTCTTTATAGAAAGAAACTACATTGAAAGCTCAGGACGAAAACTACTAGAAATTCAACTATTTTAAAACAAGAGCTATGTTAAGTGATTTTTCATTAACGGGTGGATCAGTGGCAATTGCAAGTGCTATACTTGTAGCAGCCATCATCTTGATCATCGTACTTTACAGATTGCGTCTCAGAAAGACATCTGCAGAGTCTCTGATTGAGAAATATCAAGACACTGATTATAGAACTGCCCTTAAATCAAGAAAACAGTATCCTGAAGTAGATGTTTTCTCTAATTCAGGCCCTATGTTTAGACTGGGACTTGCTTCAGCGCTTGCACTGGCTCTATTCATGTTCTCATGGACTCAATATGAGAAGCCTATATTCATTCCGGATGATGCTTTAGAGTTTGATGAAGAGCTTGAAATAGAACCACCAAGAACAGCTGAACCACCACCCCCACCTCCTCCACCACCACCTCCAGTAATTGAAGAGGTACCTGAGGAAGAAATTGAAGAAGAAGATGAACCGGAATTCCTGGATCAATCTATCGAAGAAGAAACGGTTGTGGAAGAACCGGAGCCAGTGGTTGAAGAAGCACCACCGCCCCCACCACC
>JABDLO010000184.1 GCA_013002995.1 Saprospiraceae bacterium
CCTTCAGTAATTCTATTGCCGCTTTCTTGGTTTTATCAATGATCCTTTCCCTGGTAATATCGAGAGATGCTTCGGAAGTAATACAGACCAGATCATCTTCCTTGAAAACCTGATCTGATTTAATTAAATCATCGTTTTTAAGAAAAATTATTCCGTTGGTCTGAGGTAGGGTTTCTAGAGTGCCAGATTCAGCACGCTCCGGGGATACTAGATAGATTTTTTTATTCATTCATTATTTCATGTAGGGTTCAGAATTGGAATTAAATCAATTTGTACACAAAATAGAAATGGTTTTCTAAATCTTTTATTTACATAGTCGAATGAATTAATCTTAAGGATCCTTTTTATAAGGCCCCATCGGTGCCCTTCCATCTTGAAAAATAAGGGTCATACTTTCAATTTCTCCATTGGGATTTATATCAAATCGAACACTTGGAAGATTATAAGAGGTACTTCCATCACTTGGCAGATGAATCTTATAGATATGTTCTTCTCGCTTTTTTAAGTCCAATGGAGAGCCTCCTTCTCTTTGGTACTTCAATTGCCCATCTTCAATCCAGATTGATCTCCCACCTTCATATTTGCCCACGTAAGGTTCAAGCTCTAATTTATCTTTAGTATTTATTTCCTCATTTTCCTGAGTCTTTTTGAATTGTACATCTTTAAGGAGATTTTGCAATTCAGTCTTCATGGCATCATCATCTGCTCCTTCTATTAAACTTTCTATTGCTTTCTGATGTGTTATGGTTAGTGCCTCCATGGGTTTAGAATAAATGTCAGGATTTACACCTTCTTCTCTCCAATTCGTATTTGTAACGGCATTAACCACTCTGCCTATAGGGATTAATGCAATGTAACCATGTCCAAGTGAAAAAACTGAGGCTGAGTGTGCTCCTCTATATCCCGATCCGGTGTTTTCACCTACCAGGACTGCTTTTTCAAAACACTGCATCGTGTACGCCAGGTTAGTTGCAGCAGATCCAGTATACTGATCGATCAGGATATATGTCGGTATATTGATGAGCCTTGGACCTGGTAATTCTTTATAAGTATAGTGGTAGGACGTTGTATCCCACGCAGTCATTTCTCTTTTATACAACAGCATGCTATCGACAGGAAAAAAATAACTCATCAGATAAGGTATGAATCCACCCACACCGTCAGGATTTCCTCTGACGTCGAGGATAAAAGCATCAGAATTTGAGAGGAATTTCATTGCTGCATCCAGTGTAGGTTTTGCGACAGTAAGATCCGGAATCTGCTTAATCTTCAGGTATCCTACATTTCCTTCAAGGACTTCAGCTTTAGTCATAAAGTGATTTTGTCTTTCACTTGAAACAGGTCTTGATCCCATTGAAAGTTGGCTGGGGTCTAATTCACCTTCTCCGGCAGCAGCTTTTTCAACCATGGTTGCCATACCTGGATTGTGAATCACATAATAATGTGCATCCTTTGTTATTCTCCTTAGTTGGTCTGTAAGAAACTGTGCAAATTCTGTGGATTCAGATTGCTCTAAATATGCTTCAGTTTTAATCATTTCTTCAAGCGTAGTAACAATTTTTTCTACAGAATCCTGGAGCACATAATTCTCGTCAATAGACATTTTAAGCTTATCAATAATTTCCATTTTATCCTCCTGACTCAACGATTGAGATTCAATGGATGAGACCGTAAGAAAAAGGAAAA
Organism: Saprospiraceae bacterium; assembly: GCA_013002995.1. GTDB lineage: Bacteria > Bacteroidota > Bacteroidia > Chitinophagales > Saprospiraceae > JABDLO01. The sequence continues at coordinate 1,687 of JABDLO010000184.1, forward strand.
TGATGAAAAGGAAGTACCTTATTGACATAGCTGATAATTTTATTGATGATGGATGAATCCTTTCATGTACGTAGAAGCTAATATACTCAGCCGGTACATCTAATTGCCTTATTTTAAGTTAATTATGGTTAAAAGTGATAAATGAATATTTCACTGGGTGGGGGATTGATGAAATTTTTACATATCCCTTTTCTTTTATAATAGATACTCTTCGTTATACTTTGATGTATTTATTTTTGAATCGGTATTCACAACTCTATATTGGTAGCTAGATTTCATTTTAATATACTATTTTACACCTCTGATTTTACAATAATAATTATGAGCCTTAGTAAGAACTATAAAGGATATCAATCCTTCCAATACCTTGAAAAAGACAAAGACTACAAATACTTTGAACTGGCAGATGAATTGAATCGCGTTCCCTCCTCGAAGGTTGATTTAAATGAAGACCAGGAAAAGCTGGTCACTAAAATTCTTAAAGACCACATTCTGATCAGTGTTCACGAACACTTGGGTACCTTCCCCGCTGATGTGATGCAGACACCGGAGTATGTCAAGCATGGCAGAATGGCGACTGCATTTCAAGGGTTGTCCCACAGCCACTGGGATTGTGTATTCGATAACCTGATGGATGGAATATGCCAGATCCATTCTAAGGGTGGGTGGAAATGGAGTGAAGTTATTCATGACCTGGGTATGAGACTGTGTGACATTTCCCACCAGGATTTTGTAATTCACTGTAAGGGAGTAGATGATATCATACGTGCTCATAAAGAAGGAAAAATAGCCTGGGTTGCTGTCATGGAAGGATGTATGATGATAGAGAATGAGCTGGACCGGTTGGATCTCTTGTATGGATTCGGAGTAAGATCTTTGGGAATCACCTATAGTGAGTCCAACGCCCTGGGGTCCGGGTTGAAAGAGGATCGCGATGGTGGATTGACTAAATTCGGCAAGCGTGCAGTAGAGCGTATGAACAAGTTGGGCATCCTTATTGACTGTTCTCATACGGGCGATCAGACTGCTTTGGATACCATTGAACACAGCTCCAAGCCCATCATATTGAGCCACATAGGTGCTAAAGCTTTATGGGATACCAATAGGATGGCTCCCGATGATGTATTGAAAGCTTGTGCCGACCAAGGAGGGGTGATAGGAATTGAAGCTGCTCCTCATACAACACTCACACCCAATCACCGCAAGCATAATCTTGATGCTGTGATGGAACACTTTGAATACATCAAGGACCTGGTAGGAATCGATCATGTAACCATGGGACCAGATACCTTGTATGGGGATCATGTAGGATTGCATAAGGCATATACCGCAGCATTGTCACTAAAAGAATCTAAAGGAAAAGGAAAACTCGGAATGGAATACGATCCGGTACCTTTTGTAGATGGACTGGAAAATCCTACAGAAGGTTCTTATAATATCATCCGATGGCTGGTCAAGCACGGTTATTCCGAACAAGATATCGCCAAAGTCATGGGTAAGAATACACTAAGGCTGCTTAATGAAGTGTGGTATTGATGAAACTTCTATTGACATTGAGCTTCATTGTTTCTTCATTATGCCTTACGGCAAATGATGGAGTCCAATCTGTTCAGGCGAATATGATAATCCAGGATGGATCAATTGCCATCATAGAGGAAATATCTTATGAATTAAGCAATGACCCAGATTCACTCATTGTCAAAATCCTTCCCTTTGAAGGATCAGAACTATTCATAGACTCCATCCTGATGAATGATGCGCCGCAGTCTTATGAAATATTGACAATGAAACCAATAATAATCATCAAGCTTTCATCAGTTAAGAACGGTATGGAAAAATTGATTTTTCATTATCGGATTGCATTCAATGAAGCATCATTTTTCATTCCATTGTTTTTTTCAGACTTAACAGCGACAAAATCTCAAAGTGACTTCTTTAATTTAAAGATGAACTGGTCAAAAGATGAGGACTACAATATCCATTTCCCCAAAGTACCTATGGAAGTGAAGGAAAATGCCAATCAAAAATTCACAACTTTAGAAATGCCGGCAGCTCCATCTTTGGTCCGAATGCAAAGGGTGGAAGGTCACTCCAGTTTATCATTCAATCAAGTAGTAGATCTAGGTGTTGGGGCAGTATTTTTGTTGATAGGGTTATTGTTATGGATGAATCGCAAAAAACTGGCTTATGGATAAATTCATTTTTTGGGGTTTGTTTTTAGCATTGGGATTGATCGTCTTAGGGTATGTCCTTTGGATGTATTGGATTGAAAAAAAGGACAAGCGTAAATAGATGCAAGAACTTCAATACATCATATTCATCGGATATTTCCTGCTGGTCTTTTTTATAGGATGGCTGGGTATGAAGTGGACCAAGTCAGATGAAGACTACTGGATAGCAGGCAGCAAATTAGGGTGGGGGATTGGAGGTGCTACGATGGCAGCGACACACACCAGTGCAGGGACATTCATTGGTACCATAGGAGTGATATATGCTGTGGGGTGGTCTTTTACTTGGGTGCTGCTGGTCATCCCGCTGGCTTACTGGTTTATGGTAGCTGTGCTCGCTCCTCGGTTTATATCGGTTACAGAATTGACCTTGCCCGCATATCTTCAGAGGAGGTATGGAAGTAAAATGGCCAGGGGAATTGGAGCTGTTATCATTCTTATCGCAACAGTTGTTTACATCCAGGCTCAGATTGTAGCAGGAGGACTTGTAGCCAATATTGTTTTTGGGATTTCTCCATTGAGTGGGATGATCATCTTCACCATTATTCTGATTCTATACACATTGGTTGGTGGTATGCTGGCTGTGGTGTATACCGATTTTCTTCAGATGATCATCATGGTAGTAGGTACGATGGTTTCAGTACCTCTTGCGTTGATGCACTTTGATGGTTTAGGAGGACTTATAGGCCAGGTAGAGGCCATTAAACCGTTGGCATTTGATTGGGGAGGATTTCCTACGGTGTTACTGATTACAATGGGACTTGCTTTTTTCTTAGGCTCTGTGGCTACGCCGGAAAAGGTGATCCGGTTATACGCAATGAAGGACATTAAGACCATCAGGAAAGGGATATTGCTATCCATCATTTTAATTACAGGAATCAATTTAATGGTATTTATATTGGGATTGGCTGCTATGGTATTATTTCCAGGCCTACCGACCGGAGATTTAGCTATGCCGTTGATCGCCAAAGCTGTATTGCCCACCTTCGTGGGCACCATAATGCTCGCAGCGATTACATCAGCTATGATGTCTACTGTGGATTCTCTGTTACTGGTTGCAGGTTCTGCCTTGTCAGAGGATATTTATCAGAATATGATCCACAAAGATGCATCACCAGGGAAAAGACTGCTTGTTGCAAGGATCGGAATTTTCATTGTTGGGGTCATACCATTGATATCTATCTTGCTTGGAATGGCGGAAGGGGAATTGGTCCAGTTCATCGTGATTCTTTTTACAGCAATCATGGCTGCAGGATTTTTTGTACCGGTAGTTGGTGGGATATTGTGGAAACGAGCTACTAAGGAAGGTGCTATTGCAGCAATGATTGGTGGAGTAGTGACAACGGGAATTTGGAAAGCATTTGGTGATCCGGAGATCTATCCTGTATTGCCCGGGTTTATTGTCAGCCTGTTGTGTTACATAATATTTAGCCTTTCGGCAAAGGTGCCTCCTCAGGAGAATTGGGAACCGTACTTCGGATCGATCAAAAATGAAGATTGAAAATGTTGTTCCCTTTAAATGTCTGTAGTATTTACACATCCTTTCTGTAAAAGACTGAGCAAGATTCTATATTTATATAATGGAATACTTTACTCCGATTCAAGATTTCCTCAATAAACCTTTCCCTGTGGAGGAGAGTAAAGGTGCGTTTTTCCGGCTTGTAGGAGCAATCAGTGTATTCATATTCTTGTTTTTGGGCATATTCGAACCATTTGGGATCAATACGGTAGAAGAAGGAAAGTGGCTGATTTGTTTTGGATTCGGGATAGTAGCATTTGTAACTATGGTTGTTTTTGAGTCCATACTGGATATGGTATTTAAGCTCAAAAGGATACCTGAAAATTATACCTTCTGGAAATGGATATTTTATATGACAGGTATGATGCTGGCTATCAGCCTGACCAATTTTCTCTTTTCAAGGATGGTTCTATTTGGAAGTATGGATTGGGAATTATTTCCTGCTATGTTGAAGGGAACCCTGGCCATAGGGATTTTTCCTATCATTTTTATGGGAGGTGTAGCCCTTTTGAGAACCGAACGCAAGTACCAGGATATCTCCCATCAGATCAATTCAACAAATCCGAAGAAACACAACATTAAAGATGATGGCTTAAGCATTTTCAACATCTCTGTGAACGACGTTCTATATATAGAAGCGTTGCAAAACTATATTAGAATCGGTCACAAAACACCCGATGGCACATTTGCCGAAAGGACAGAAAGATCAACTTTAAAAGGCATTATAGATCAGGTTGAAGGAAGCTCAGTTGTCAGGTGTCACCGTTCATTTCTAGTAAATACTGAGGCCATTGTGAGTACTTCAGGGAATGCCCAGGGGCTTCAGCTTCAGCTTAAAGGTTGTGATAAAAAGATTCCAGTATCGAGAAGTTACGTTCCCGCTTTTAGGTAGAATTCTTGCCGACTCTATTCTCGATTTTAAAAAATTTAAAAAAAATATTTAATTCTGATGACCTTTTATTGTCGTCTTCTATTCATGGTCAACAACACTTATTAAACAACTAAAATTACAACCATGAAAACGACCACAATTTTTACCATCGTAAGCCTCCTAATCGTAATGACATCTTGTGGAAATCAAGGGAGTTATGAGAACTTTTATCATGATGATTTTTATGCTGAATCTATGGATGATGATGACTACTATGATTCTGAAGATTATGATGATATGGATTATGAAGAAGAGGATTGGGATGAGTATGAAGCAAGTAATGCATCTTTCAATGAAGATGGATGGGAGAGAATGCCTGAAAATGGAGATTATAGAAAAATAGACCGATCAAGACAAAACAATAACAACAACAACATGAATGTATATAATTCAGGAAATAGTGGAACAGTCATGCATCCCAATCATGATGCCCAGACGGGTATGGTTTCAGGATACTATCCATTGCCTTCTTCATGGAAATTGACACCACAAAAATGGATCGGACCCTATAATACTGAAGTACTTACAAGAACCAGCCAGGGTAAACAACCTACTTTTCAATCTATTGATCAGGTGATACAACAATTGTATGTGTCAGGTCTCCAAAGCAATGGCACCAGGGTGAACAGGATCATTGATCTTCCCCGTATTGCCGATAATGATGCTCGAGTTTACAAGCAATTTTGGAAATATGCTCCGACCCAGGATCATCATGCTGCCAAAGGAATTGAGATAACTCAGGCATCAACTGGATATAAAGGAATTATCATCGTTCACTTTTTGTACTCAGCTTCTCAATTAGGTAGTTTCAGTTTTCAGTACTCTCACGTTTTAACGACTACAACAGATAAGTATGAAGTAGTGAAAAACCAATTGATTTATGCTCTGGAAAACTCTAAAACCAATCCACAATGGATAGCTCAACACAATCAGCGAGAACAGATGAAAGCTTCTCAAAGTGATATGGCATTTCAGCAAAGAATGAGAACAAATCAAAGAAATTTTGATGCTAGCCAGGAGCAATATAAATCCGGAAATTCAGTAAGCGATATCATCCATGATGGTTATATGAATAGAAGCAAGATGAACGATGAGGGTCATTCAAAATCCATCAATGGAATTTCAGAGCAACAGACCATGGTCAATCCTTACACCGGACAGAATGTACAGATGGATAGTGGATATAAGTATTATTACATGAATCAATTCGGTGAATATTTTGGTACCAATGATGAATTCTACAACCCTGAAGGAGATCAGAATCTTAACATGGAATACAGACGAGTATACAACCAGGGAGGAGGTTATTAATCAATAAACATCATTTTAGTTGGAAGCATGATTCCATAAATATCGGGTCATGCTTTTTTTTTGACAACAAATGATCAAATCAGTCAAGATTTTTAGAAGTACTATATGAGATAATCAACAAAATTATCCCAATTGCAGCCGGAAGGTACTCTCCGTCATTTACATTGATATGGGCAGACAATGCCAGGATAAAATCAAAGAAAAAACCTGCATAAGCCCACTCCTTGAGCATTTTTGACTTTCCAGACCAGATGGCAATCAAGCCCAGAATTTTTGCAATAGCCAGGGGATAGATAATGTAGGTAGGGTAACCGAGATTGGTAAACGTCTCTCTTACCATTTCATGATCAAAGAAGTACATACCTGCAGACATCAACATTAATAATGTCAACATTCCTGTAGATATGTAATAGAAGAGCTTGATTTGTTTTTTATTGAGGGAGATCATAGTATGTATTGATGTTTTCAGTAGGTATTTATAGTGAGTATTATTGCATTTTGGCCTTCGTTGCTTCAATTCGTTTTTTTAATTCTTTTATTTGACGATCTCTATTTTGGGAATCATTATAATCAGGGTTTTTAATTCGATCGATTGTAATTTCCATTTCCTTGATTGCTTCTGTGTTCATCTTCAACCTTTCAAAGATTTGAATTCTCAAATCACTGGCCCATGTTTCCCTTTCATTTAATTCCAGAGCTTTACTTGCCAGTTCTAATGCTTTAAAATAATCACTTCCTTTATAGAGATAGTATTCAGCTGCACCTGCATAAGTATTGGAATCTTGAGATTAATGTGAAAATATAACCATTTTATTGTACCGGAGAATATTTAGTGGAACTTGAATGTCTTGCAAAGTAGTGTCACCTTATCAAAGTTACCGTTCCTGTCAGAGTTCTCTCCTCACCATCAAGAAATAGGACATCCAAAATGTAGGTATATACTCCACTCATCATTAGTTCTCCATCTATCTTGCCATTCCACCCTTGATAAAAGGCTGAAGATTCAATGTCACGATCATTAAATACACGATTGCCCCACCGGTTATAAATAGAAAATAGATTAACTCTCTCGACAGAATTGGGGATAAAAAACTCAAATCTATCATTGATGCCATCTTCATTAGGAGAAAAAATATTGGGAAGGATCAGGTCATAAGAGGTTTCTACCTGAAGGTCTACATAAAATGATTGACTGCAACCATAAATATCGAAGGCTGTTAATTCTAGGACTTCATTTGCTAAAGGAGTGTAGGAAGATAGATTGATATCATTCCCTATTAATTCACCGATGCCATTCCTCCACTCAAATATGACAAAACCCTCATCATAAGGTCCTGGTTGAATGGTGATGCTTTCACCTAGATTTACAGAGGTTTCATCAATAATTTCTAATTCAGTAGGAGAATCATATCTGAACAGGTCAAGTGTGACGACACTGTCACATCCGAATACATTGATGGTATCAAATTCGTAGATTCCAGGCTCTGTGATATTTTGGCCCATGAATGTATGTACTGACCCCAGACATATGGTATCTGTTATCAACTCAAGGGTCTGGTTTAATACAGTCAGATTGAGTTGGATGATCGAGTCACATCCATCTGATGCTTCGATGGTCCTCTCGTAGTCTCCACCGATGGTTAAAACATCGTTCCCAAAGCTATACTGCTCTCCCTCGCATATGGTAAGCGTATCATTGGAATAATACGGAGGAATCCTCAAGTCATATTCTTTAGACTTAAAGCATTCACCTTCTTTGGAAATGACAGCGAGGTACGTTCCTTCGGAAGCCATAATGGTGTCCAGCAATAAGGATGAATTGGTTTCTCCAATTAAGGCAATTCCGTCTTTGTACCATTGATATGAAAAGGTGGGATCTTCAATAGCTTGAAGAAGAAGGTTGCTGTCACAGATGCGGCCGGTCACGGATTCGAAAGCTTCACCATTGAATTCTGTTGTTTTATTTAATGTCAACCTGTCCAGGTAGAAATATGGGAACAACCCGTGATTTGGATTGATCGTACAACCGGGACCTAGAACGATGGTTTCATATGCTTCATTGGCAACGAATTCAAATTTAACATTGATCCATTCATTATTACCTGAGACGGCCATTTCTCCGAGCTGGTCAAACAAACCCGTATTTACGGGACAACCGATTCTTACAGATCCATCACCGAAAGGGATATCTGCACAATCTTTCGAGGCATATACAGCAATATCTAATTCATTGCTTCCAGTGATATTGTCCATAAAACCCACAAAAAAGTCAAAGGTGTATTTTGTTCCAGGAATAAGTTGTTCCAGCAGACATGCTCCGACGTATTCTTTATAATTAGGCGTTTCTTCTAATCCATCTCTGAACGCTACACCTCCTTCACCATCGGGGAAAGGCAGGGGAGCTGTTCCTATTATGTCAAGATTATTGAGAAATCCACCACAGGTATGTACATAATCTGTAGTAGCAACTGAAGCTTGAATCCATCCTACTGCACACTCCAATTCATTTTTGGTTGAGGGACAACACTCCTGCTCTTCGAATGAGGGATTGGGGATCAGAGACGTAGGAATACTCCCGCTGCAGGTACATTCATCATCATTCAAATCAATCAATGTGTCACCATCATCATCTATACCATTGTCACAAATCTCTTGTGAATGGAGGGTACATGTTATCAATAATAATATACCGGTTAACACCTTTTTAATCACATAAATAAAACGCAAAATGATCACAATTTTATATGTCCGATACCATAATCAATTTCAATTATTCAGCCATTTTGAGACTAGAGATTAAAAACAAATGGTTTGTGTTAAGTTAAGATAATTCAATGATGTCTTTAGGGTCAATGATGTTTTTATGATATCCCGATTTCGTTACTTTGATCATTGCTTTTGCTATTTGCGTAGTATTGACAATGCTGTTTGGAGCAATTAGTTTGATCAATTTGATCAACCACATAAAATAGCTGTAGAACATCTGGTAAGACTTTGTTTTTGACTTAATTCCTCTGAGTGGAATGATCCCACCGGGCCTAAACATAAATGCTTGATTGAATCCAATTTTCAATAAGTCATTCTCCGTTTTTCCTTTTACCCTGGCCCACATGGATCTTCCCTTCTCTGAAGAATCAGTTCCCTGTCCTGAAACATATGTTATGGTCATATCAGGGTTAAGCTCATACAATTTCTGAGCAAGGGCCATGGTGTAATCATAGGTGATCTCTGAATATTTCTCTTCACTGAGACCAGCTGCACTTATTCCCATGCACATATAACATGCGTCACAGTGATTCAATTGATTACTTATATTGTCATATGAAGAAAAGTCTTCGTGCTTAATCTGAACAAGTTTTTCATGAACGATATCGATTAATGACCTTCCGATAGTAAGAACCTCCTCAATTTCAGGATCATCCAGGCACTCTAATAGGACCCCTTTTCCGATCATTCCGCTTGCTCCGGTGATAATAACTTTCATAATTCTAAGATAAAATTTCTGAACCTTCTGCCACCGTATTCAAT
>JABDLO010000202.1 GCA_013002995.1 Saprospiraceae bacterium
TGCTTCTATTATACCACTGGGAACAACAGTATAATTTCCATTCAAAATGATAAAACCTTCATTTTCCTTAGAATAAACACCATAATCATATTTCAGATTTATACCTTGCTCTATGAATTGTTGCTTGACATGCTTGTCCAGTCTGTCCTTGAGGGTTTTATCAAATGCAGATTCCGTATTGAGCAATAAGCTGATTTCCTTTGCTTCCCTTAATCTTCTACGTTGCAAGAATCCTTCTCCGTTGTCCGCAAATGGATTATTGATTCCAGGTTTAAGAATATCAAGGTTCTCGAAGAGGTTTTCATCTGATAGTAGATTATCCTTAACTCTGGAAAGGGCGGTCATCACCCTTCCTTCAAAGTTTTCTTCATTTAAATCTACTGCTCGCTTGATCCAGAACCATTGAATAACCGCTATTCCCATAAGGGCAGCACTCATGAGTATGATGATAGCTCCTATAGCTCGTTTATTCATTATAACATATAAGGTTCACCAATGAAAACATCAAATCACCGGTTAGGGTTTCGTACCGATTAATTAAGTTTAAATCTCATAGTTACTCCTCCATTCACATTGGTGGTGTTATAAGATAGTGAGGTCTTAGGCAGAGATTTTCTATACTGAAGGAAGAACCGCATGGTCAGATTCTCATTAAGGTCGTAATCTATGTTAGGATTAATACTGATTTCTTTGATCCCTCTTTCCGGTTGTGGTACAGTTGCTGTATCAAGGAAGTTGAAAACATAACTGATATCATCTCTAATAGAGAAATCAACATTTATCTTTAAGTTCCTGCCTCTGCTACTCGTTACTGTGCCTCTTCCCCCTTGCTGTGCTTGTTGCTGTGTATCTTCTTGAGTCCTTCTGGATCTCCTTCTCTGCTGTCCACCTCCAAAGAATCCCTTGAAGTCTTTTATCGTGTATCCAAACCCAACCACAATTTCTGAATTCCTCGTCTCTCTCAGCTCTGTCTGAAGAGCAAGATTCAATTGTCGACCTTTTCTATATTGGAAATCAAAATTCATATCACTTTTTGTCTTAAATGATATTCCGAGAAGTGGAGCAAACTGTTCAATGATGCTCAAAGTAGGAATCTCCAATCTTGTATAATAGTTATCTCCGTTGTCGAATAAAAGATCAGCAGCAGGGTCATTGAAATCCTGATCTATATAATTAGGGATACTGTTAAACTGATTAACCTTCATCGTGGATTTATATCCATGGGTTAAATTGAATGAAGACAATATCTTCTCAAACCATGGCAAGTCCTTCAATCCATCATACCTTAATTGCCATGATGGAGCCGGAATCCTAAACCTTCCACTGGTTCTTTTCTCAAGGTCCAGCTCATAAGTTGTGACATCTTTACCTTCATAAGCTGCAAGGAAAGCTGGTACAATTACATCATAACTCCGCTCACCATATCCCTGAGCATATCCGGGATCTGAAGGATGATCCGGAGCGTTGGGAACATTAGGTAGTCGATTGGAGGTAATGATCCTATTTTCTTTAAATCGTGCGTATACATCCGTTGGATCATTCCCAAAGAGCGTATTAAATGTGATATAGCCTTCTTCAAAGGATCCAACATCGTATCCTGCTAACTGGAGGAACTCCACATCTCCCGAAATATTCTTGTTCTTGAAAACTTCAGTATGAGTACGTGTATATCTTTTACTAAAATCTATGTCTATGTCAAATCCCTTAAATGGTTCCAGGGTTATGGTCATATTTAGATTATTTGATCTTAGTTGTGAGATCTGATCATTGAAATTAGGGCTTGAATTAAACCATCCATTATCGGCGGCCTCCCTGAGCCAGTTATTATCATTCAATCTATCAAGATCAGGTTGTAATCCTGCTACAAATCCCCACCCCGGCGCATCAAATCCATTACTCAATCCCATCAACTTGGCTTCAGGAGTGAAACCGGGAATTAGGGTTGAGTAATCTTCCTTTAAGGTAAACTTAAAGTTTCTGACCATCATCAATGGACGTATAAGTACACGTTCTATAGCTGAAGGTTTTCGTGGTTCTCCTTCTCTCTCTTCAGTGTTCTCTTGGTTCTGATCGTTATTTCGACTTCTCGATCTTCGTGACCTCCTTCTGGTCGATGAACTTGACCCACCTCCATCTTCTATTGCTTTGAGATAGTCCCATTTGCTGTAAAGCCTATCAAAGCTAAATGTTCCTACCAATGACCTGCTCTGCCTGTTCTGGATGATATTACCAGGTCTGTTACCCAACTCATCTATGACAATCAGCGGGCCAGCTTCCCAGGCATAATCTGCTGTATAATCTGCTTTCAATGTAACCCAATCCATCAATGGCAGAAGATCGATCGGCACGTTGTAGGATAATCTGAAATTGTGGTCATAACCTTTGGCACGACCTAGTCGCTGTAAATTATCCCACCAATAATCTCTTACAGCTCCCGGATCATTCTGCACTCTTGCTGTAACGTCTTCCCCTGTTTCATTGATCCAAAGACGATCATCCGGATCATCAGCAATACCAGTCTGCCTTAATTCATCAATCACCGAGGATGCCCGGGCATTAAAGTCAAAATTTAGTCCTTTAGTAAAATCCCACTTGAGATTGTATTGTCTTTCCCACTTAAATCTTTTATCGTCAAATGTAAATACCGGAACATCAGGAAGACGGAAGGTTCTGATTCCTTTATACCTGTCTACACTTGTATTGAAAGAAAATGAATTGGGAAGGAAGTTGAAATTAAATCCGCTGATCAATTTCAATGCATCACTTTTAATACCCTTAAATGGTTCCCAGGTGAGGCCCTTAGTACTGTATCGATAATCTAGACTCGTGGATGTTTCTGTTACTTTGTTTTCTTTAATGAGCGGATCTGTCTTAACTGTTTCTGAGAATGCATATGATACACTGAAATTCTCAGGACTCCAGGGTTTGGGTGATCCATCTCCTGTACTGCTTTTCTTAACATTGGTAAAATTGAAGGCATTGATGGTCGTCGTTTCTCTTGCCCTATCTTCAATTTCAGCTTCTTCTTCCGGAGTATCAGCCAGTTGCTTTGCCTCATCAATGGTTAAATCCTGCTCAAATGGATCAAACTGTGGAGTAGATACGATCTTAGAATGCTGAGCATAAAAAGGAATACTCAATCCGAGTTTATTTGGAAAAAACTTATCCAGCTGGAGATTAGTGGACAGATCATATTGATATACTTCCTCCCTTGCACGTTCTTGCAATTTCTGATCGATGGCTCCCCACCCTATACTGTTATAGGATCCCGCGACATTAAATTCTCCAAGGTCTGCCAGCTTCATCTGCATTCTTGCAAGGCCAGCATATCCTCCTCGATTTTCAAGACCTGCTGCTCTCAATTCATTCACCCATACCTCTCCACAATGAGCAACATTCTCACTATCAATATTCTTTATTCCTATCTGGATCACTTTAATACGGCCCAAGGATGGATTACCTACTATCCTCCTTATGGCTTGTGGTCGGTCAGGATCATTTACTGCAAATGGTTCCGTAAGGGGAACATTAGCCTCCTTCCTTAACAACTTCAATTCCTTTAATACGTCCAGTGGGAAATCTACAAAGTTGGTATCCAACCAGATATTTTCCTGATTGGCCGCACCCAGACTTTCATCAGAGAGGACCAGTGGCATCTCGTACTCATAATAGTTCTGCTTGAAATCCTTTCCTAAACGTATGAATACACTCACTTCTCCATCATCTAAGTTGGGATCAATTTCCACCCGCTCAGCATGAACAAACATCTGTAACTTTTTATAATACGTCAGGTCAAGATTACTCAGCTTATACATCGACGCATTACATCCCTGACCCATGTTACAGAAATTTAAAGCCAGCGATTTTTCATCCTGTAACAGGTTACTGAAAGTGGAAAAAACCCTCTCCTGCTTGATTCCTCTGGGAGTCAGGTAGTTGAACGGTTGTTTTTTTGAATTCTCCTCAATTCCTATATCATCTATTATGAAATCTACATCAGGACTATTATCATTCTCACAGAAAGGAGCGTAAAGTCTCCATTGATTACGCCTCAACTGGAATTCTGCAAGCCTGAATGTTTTAGCAGAAGAGAATCCAGTCATGTACATTCTCATAAACTGAATTCCTCTAAAACCCTGAATTCCATTCACAGAATTTCCATCTCTCAGAGGGATTCTGAAACGATACCATTTCTCTTCCTCCCCGGTATTAGGATTGACAGTTGTTCTTACTTCCGCAATATATTCTGATCCGGAGATATCAACTTCACCGTTTTCATTGATGACATCCACATTGTACTCATAATATGCTTCCGCTTCATCAAGTGATTTATTGTTGTTGAGATCTTCCTTATCCGGTCTTGGGTTACCCCTTAACCGTTCATTATTGCTGGTCTGACTGGTCAATGGTGCATTGCCCTCAGGGCCATTAAATGACTTTAATCTGGTGAGCAGATCCGTATTATCCGGAAAAGTATCACTGTTAAAATAGATATAATTGTCTCTCGATGGGTCTGTAAGTACATTTCTTGGTACCGGGAACGATGCACCTATGGTATTTAACCATTCTTGATAATGCTCTATCTCCTGTTCATCATTCAGACCATCAAATCCAATGTCCTGAACCGCCCCTTCAAAATTATCAAAGCCATCTACTACTGGAACAATATTACTTGCTCTTCCCCACAATGTATTGATTAGATTTCCTTGCTGTGCTTCATCAATAGGGATAGAATTTTCATAATACTGGGTACCATCTTTCAAAACATCCTCAGAAACATTTCCAATCTGGAAGACAAATTTCCCAATCTCTCCTGGTGTATGTAGAGCACCGTCTCTCCTTTCCATAAATGGATTCATCATCCAGAATTCTATGGATTCGTAGTTAGCTGCTTCAAAGTCTGTATTGTTAAACGTCCTCATGATCCCTGCCCACCTTGACTTTGGATTCTCCAGAACCATATCTGTTCCATCCTGATTCAATCTCACACCAGCAGAATAAGGAGTACCACCAGGCACATCAAAGTTATATGGTCCACGCTCTGTCGGGTAATAACTCAAATCGAATGTAAAAAGATTGGACAATCCGATTTCTGTCTGTCGTTGAAAGAGTTCATCTTGTTGAATCAATCTCGTATAGGAGTCAGCTCGATCCCCGGCATCACCCTGTCTGGCATTATTATCAATGACGTACCAATTCAACAATGCTCTATTGGCGCCATATTCCAGGCTCTTTATGTCAGACTCTCTAAATTCCGGTGGAGTACTCGCAAGGACCCAATCATTGGTCCTGGTACTCCCTAAAAATATACCACTTACAGTTCCTTCAAAGTCATCGATATTTACTACACCACTTTCATCAGTTGATAGATTAATCGCTCCAGAGTGACCTGGCTTTAATGCGGCCACTTCTGCTGAAAAATTGAAGAAAGAAGGCTCCTTGGTGCTATAAAATGGCAACTTATCAAGGGCTTTTGTCAGGAAGGTTGATTCGGTGCTATAATTCATATCCAATCCGAATACCCTGTTGTTAATCGGATCGTCCCCGAGATTTACCTTCTCTGTGAATGGGCGCTCAAAAAGTCGCATATAGGTGGCACCGACATTTAACTTATCACTGAATTCATAATCGGCCCTTAATCCGAGCATGGTCTTCTGTTGCAAGCTGAAAAGTGCATTATCTTCAAATGAAACATTGACGGGGGTCCCTTGCTGAAGATAAGCAGGATTGATGATCCTCAACTTTCCTAGTGAATAGTCGATCTCATAGTCTACATTTTCTGTAAGTGTACGCCCTCCAGCTGTTACCCTTACTGAATTCTGAGGAACAAATGGTCCGAGATTAATTTCGCCTGAAAAGTCAGACTTCACCCGTCCCATCATCCTGAATTTATTTTTTTCCAATACCTCTCGAGCACCGGTTACAGTTGTATCGTATAGTTCCAGATAAGCAAGGCTATCTGCAAGTTGTTGGTTGCCCAGTAATCCTGCCAGTGATCTACCAAATGGCTCCAACACAGGAAAAACTATCGATCCGCTTCGAGGGATCACTGTTACACCCGGCACATAATCGAATACTCCATCCGGTTGTGGATCAAGTAAAGCATTCAGTGTATCAAGACCAAATACTTGTAGTAAAGGCCGATATCTTAAATCACCGATTGGAATGTATTTCTTAAAAGAGCCGTCTGATTCATCCTCGAAGAATATATCAAACTGAAAGTCATCAGGACTCAATTGAGAAGTATTCAATGGATATACATTCTTCATCATCAAGTCCCAGGTTGGAAGATTAGGTCTTTGATTGGAACTCTTGAGCATCTTAACGAATGTAAGATTGGGAGATGGTGGGGGATCATTCGGATTTTGATTTTGGCCTACGACCGTATTTCCTTCACCTTCATTGGACATATCCCCTATCTGGTAAATCTCATCACACTGAGCAGTATAATAATATTGATAGGCTACCCCGAGTTTTTGATTCGGCCTTAACCGGATATTTAAAGAAATAAATCCAAGTTGTGGATGATAGGTGAATTCACTGGGGCTTAATCTTCTTCCTCTGAAAACCTCAAAATCCCTTATCTGGGTCATATTGTATCGGGTCTTCAAGATGGTGGCTGCTTTATCGATATCGTCAACATCATCGGAATCGCTGAGATCTTGATATAAGGGATTGGCGCGGTTATCAGGAAGTAAATCCCCGGTTAAACTCTCTAACACAGGATCCTGAATCATCGGTGGAGGATAGTTAGCCTCTGAATTAGTATACTTAGATTCATCAGGTTCAGCCATATCTGCTATAGCTGCAACCAGTTTACTATTTTGCTGATAATCAGGACGATCTTCAGATATCCACACTTCAATCCTTGATATCCTGAATGAAGTCCCAATGAATGGAAGGTTATCAAGATTCCCTTCATAGGTTGATCTATTGTAATGAGACAAGAAAAAGTGCCTGTTTTCATCGTATTGATCAGGTGTCAACTCAAACTCCTGGATAGAAGCACCATTTTCAACTCTTAGGTTATTCTGATCTGACCTCTGTTGAGAAGCAATGGCTGTCAATCTTAACCGACCAAATTGTAGTTCCGTCTTAAGACCAAACAAATTTTGCTTACTGGGAATTAAATTACTTTGTAATCCGAGGCTGACGTTTCCTGCCTCAATTTTCTTTATAATGTCGTCTTCTGAAAACTGCTCTGTATCGTATTCTAACTTAATTTTTCTATCGAAGTCAAAACTAGCTTGAGTATCATAATTAAAGCCGAGATTTAGTTTCTCACCGATATTCCCATCAACACTCAGGTCAATGTCCATATC
>JABDLO010000218.1 GCA_013002995.1 Saprospiraceae bacterium
GTAGTAGTCAAGTCCGAAAGTAAGATCAACATTACCCTGAGGCCTGATATCTACTTCCGTTCCTCCAAATAAACGATCCACTAAGTTTCCCTGAATATCTATTCGTTCCATGGGATCTGTGGTAACACTCGGGCCTTTACGACCAGTATTAATTCCAGCCAATCTATTGAAGTATTCTTTTTCTTCTTGTTTGGATCGCCAATCCAGGTATTCATTGAAAGTCAGGTAGGTCGGTGTTCTGTAATATTCATCTCCAATCTTCTCGAAAACAATATAATTTCCGGTTACCGGATCATATTCTACTTTTTGTTCTACTATAGATGGAGTAATATCGAAGGGATTGATCTTTGGGTCTGTCACAAAATCTCCGTATCGGTCCTTAACAGGAATGGTATCCTGTGTTACCTTGGAAGTGGATGGAAAAAAGTCATCTGGACCAGGAACCCCGCTGAAAGCATTCAACCCATTTAACATTACCAGCCCGAATATGATCGATAAAAGTTCTTTCATAAATTAGCTTATCATCGTAGCCTCAATCAGCAAAATCTTGATTTCGATTTTAAAATGCTCATGTTATAACGGCAGATGAAACCATGAGATTGCTCTTAGGACATCTGCTTTAATACTTTTTTTATCAGATCTTCAACCGAACCCACAGATGGATCAGATCTCAATACCTGACTAATTGATTTTTGGACTCCTGCCTTAGGAAAGCCTAACGCCAATAAAGCACTTAACGCTTCTTCACGAATGGTATTGTTGACAGTTACCACTAATGAAGCAACATCATCTTGTTTTTTGGCAATTTTATCCTTTAGGTCCAGGATGATCCGTTTAGCTGTCTTGGGCCCGATTCCTTTAACAGCATTTAATGCCGCTACATTCTCTTGTAGAATGGCCATATTCACCTCTTCCGGATTCATATACGAAAGAATGACCCTGGCAGTATTGGGCCCAATTCCTGAAACGGACAGCAAATGTATAAATATTTGTCTTTCTTCCGCATCATAAAATCCATAAAGACTTTGACCATCTTCTTTCACATGAAAATAGGTCAATATCTTTACCTGTTCCAGGTGTTCTATCTTACTGAAAGTGTTAAGGCTTATATTAATATGGTAACCCACACCTGCCGCTTCTACATAAATATATGCCGGGCTTTTGAATGTAATGGGACCACTGATGTATGCAATCAATTTCTTTCGCTTTGTTATTCAGGCAAATGTAACAATTACCTAAAACATATTATAAATTATCATAATATATCAAAACATATACCAAAGTTGCTCTGAGATGTTGATTACTGCTCTACGAGCTCCATAATTGAAGTGAAAGGCTTACATTTGTGACCTAATCTCAGCAAGCATGAATGTATTGATCATAGGAGGTGGTGGAAGAGAGGCAACTTTCTGCTGGAAGTTAAGCCAGAGCCCACTTGTCAACCACTTATTTATAGCTCCCGGTAATGGGGGTACATCTTTATATGCCAAGACTCTGGATGTAGATGTGAAGGATTTTGAAAAAGTGGGTACACTGTGTCGTCAATTGAGGATTTCTTACATCATCGTTGGTCCTGAAGCTCCGCTGGTTGACGGAATCTATGATTTCTTCATAAGTCATCAGGAGTATTCCGAAATTCATGTAATCGGCCCTTCCCAGGAGGGAGCACAACTTGAAGGGAGTAAGGCTTACGCAAAAAAATTTATGGCTGACTACAATATACCAACAGCCGCATACCTAGAAATTACATCAGACAATCTTCAATCTGGTCTGGATCATATTGAAAATAATGAGGGGCCCTATGTCCTAAAAGCAGATGGCCTTGCAGCAGGAAAAGGAGTCTTGATCATTCAGGAAAGAGAAGAGGCCAAGCAAGAATTAAAATCTATGCTTGATGGAAAATTTGGTACAGCATCTTCAAAAGTAGTCATAGAAGCATTTCTGGATGGGATTGAATTTAGTGTTTTCGTCTTGACAGACGGACAAGAATATGTCATACTGCCAGAAGCTAAAGATTACAAAAGAATCGGAGAAGGTGATACCGGTCTGAACACAGGTGGTATGGGAGCAGTTTCACCCGTTCCGTTTTATGATGACACCTTAAAGGAAAAAGTTGAAAATCAAATTATTATACCCACCATCAAGGGTATCAAAGACAGAGGAATTGATTATAAGGGCTTTATATTTTTAGGACTGATCAGGGTAGGACAAGATCCTTATGTCATAGAATACAATTGCAGAATGGGTGATCCTGAAACTGAAGCAGTACTTCCACGGCTCAATGATGACCTGATGGAATTGTGTGTTGAGGTTGCAGAATCAAAGTTACAGCCAAGGAACCTCAGCTTTAAGAATGCATATGCAACTACAGTAATGTTGGTCTCTGGAGGATACCCCGGCTCATATGAAAAAGGCAAAGAAATGTCTATTCCTAAAAGCCAGGGAGAAAGCATCCTATTTCATGCAGGTACTACAATTAAAGATGATCAAGTTGTCACTAATGGAGGAAGGGTGATTGCCATCACCTCATTTGGTCAAAGTATAGAATCAGCTGTTAATAAGAGTAAAGATCTTGCTGAACAAATTCAATTTGAAGGAAAATATTATCGAAGAGACATCGGTTATGATTTAATATCCTGATGTACACCCTATCACATATTAAAAGCATCTTAGAGGTCCCCACAACTTCTGGAGAAGATAAAGTGGTCATTAACTCCCTGGCTTATGATACCAGGAAAATCATTGATGGAAATGATGTATTATTCCTATGCCTGAAAGGAAGTCATAGGGATGGTCATGATTTTCTTGAAACTGCATATAAGAAAGGTGTACGGGTTGCTCTCGTTTCTGATGACCATCTCCCATCGCTTCCTGAAATGAAATACATCAAAGTCCCTGATGTCCTTAAGGGCCTTCAGAAATGGGCTGCTCATCATAGGCTAAATAATGAAAATAGCCTTGTGGTAGGAATCACAGGAAGTAATGCCAAGACCATCATTAAGGAATGGTTATTTCATATGTGCCATCCTGAAATATCGGTCATCAGAAGCCCCAAGAGTTATAATTCTCAGATTGGCGTTGCATTATCACTTCTTCAGATGGAAAGCAATCACGAAGTAACCATCATAGAAGCTGGGATTTCTACGTCGGAAGAAATGTCCCAAATCGAGAAGATGATAAAACCTCAAGTTGGCATATTTACCAATATTGGTGCAGCTCATGCTGGTGGGTTTATAAGCATCGAGGAAAAGGTAGTGGAGAAGGCACTGTTATTCCAGGATTGTCCAAAAATCATTGTGAGCAGCGAACAAACACTGATATTCAATCATCTCCTGAAAAAATATGGGAATGAAAAAATAAGGAGTTGGGGATATAAGGATGAAGATAATTATCGCATCAGTAATGATGATGGTGAGATCCATATAAACTGGGAAAGAGGGAGAATGGATATCCCAGTACAAAATAGAGATCGATATTTTATTGAAAACCTCTTACATACTGTAGTTGCTGCACTTGAAATTGGGATCGATCCAACTATAATTCTCAATAAGATACCGCTATTGACTTCACTGGACATGCGACTGGAACACATCCAGGGTCGCAATGGCTCCATAATCATTAATGATGCATATGTTGCAGATATTACATCTTTAAAAGTTGCGTTGGTTCACGTCAATAATCTAGATCATAAAGGACCCCTCACTTTAGTAATTAGTGACATTCATGGTCTCAAAGCATTGGATGGAGACTATGAGGTGATTGCAGATTTGATCCGCCCATTGAACCCTGAGCGATTGATTACTATTGGCAAGCACAGTGAATCCATAAAAGTAAGTTGTAAACATTTCCATTTTCCTAATACCCTGGACTTAATGGATCGATTAGACACCTTTGATTGGGAGGATCATCTTATTCTATTGAAAGGGGCGAGAAAATTCCAACTTGATGGGTTGGTTAGCAAACTTGAAAGGTCTTCTCATAGTGCCACGCTTGAGATCAATATTCCAGCCTTGCACCACAACATTACACAGATCAAAGCACACCTTAATCCCGGAGTCGGATTCATTCCAGTTCTTAAAGCTTCAGCATATGGTGCCGGAATCGAAAAAATCGCCGCCGCAGTAGCCTCACATAAGCCAGAATTTATAGCAGTTGCTTATACTGATGAAGCCATTAAAATGAGGCAATATGGAATAGATCAAAGAATCATTGTCCTCAATCCCGACCCTGAAAGAGCGGAGTTGCTATTTAATTATCAGCTGGAACCGGAAGTGCACAATAAGGAGATGCTCATCAATTACGCTTTAAAGGCAAGGTCACTGATGACTTCTCTTAACATACACATAAAGCTGGATACAGGTATGCATCGAATGGGTTTCCTGGAACCGGATATAGAGGAAGTAATTTCTTTATTGGTTTCATATCCACAGCTTCATGTGGCTACCATTTTTTCACATTTAAGTTCATCTGATGAACCTGAACATGATGATTATACAAGGAGCCAGGTTAATAAATTTATCGATTGGTCTGATCGCATCTGTAAAACACTACATTATAATCCAGGTCTGCATATATTGAACAGTGAGGGGATATGGAGATTTCCCGAGTTTCAATTTGACTATGTACGTGCAGGGATTACACTTTATGGTATCTCCAACACCAATCAATCATTGAAAAAAGTACATGCTCTTTATGGAAGAGTATTAAGCGTAAAGAATTTTCCAGCAGGAACAGAAATTGGTTATGGTAAAAGTCAGACTCTAAAGAAAGATAGTTCCATTGCTGTTATCAATATCGGCTATGCTGATGGGTTATTGAGAGCCGGAAGCAATGGGGTGATATCAGTATCTGTTAATGGGGTTTCGTGCTCAGTTGTGGGCCGCATATGTATGGATGTAACCATGGTTGATGTCAGTGGATGTAATTCTGTCAATCCAGGAGATATTGTAGAAATCTTTGGGCATGAAAAGGCCATCGAAATACTTGCCGAAGATCTTCATACCATTCCTTATGAGATCCTCTGTAGGATATCCAACAGAATAGTCAGAAAATATATAGTTGATTAACGGGCACTAAATCACTACTTCTCAACGTTGAGCTATATCGATAGAAAATCTTGAATTCGTTGAATTTCATATGTTCTAAATATCAATTGCTAAAATTGAAATTAAATTGATTAAAGAGTATTTTTGCACGTCTGAGTAATCAGCTGCTACTCAAGTAATAACAAAATCTTTAAGGTGAAAAAAGGGATCTTATCATTAATTGTAATATTGACTTCGTGGGTATCGATTTCCGCACAGGATGATCCTGTCTTAATGACCATTGACGGAATGCCAGTGAATTTATCTGAATTCACTTACATATATGAAAAGAATAATGGTGTGTCAGCAGATTACTCCAGGGAGAGCATAGATGAATACCTGGATTTATTTACCAAGTTCAAATTAAAAGTAAGTAAAGCCAAGAAATTAAAGCTTGATACCATCTCATCATTGCAGGAAGAACTTGCCGGATATAGAAAGCAATTGGCCAGCTCATACATGAAAGAGAAAGAACTTTCAGAGCGACTTATTCAGGAAATGTGGGAACGAAGAAATGAAGATGTTCATATTGCGCATATACTTTTCAAGTTGAGAAAAAACCCAACTGAAGAAGAATTAGCAGCAGCTAAGAAGAAGGCTAAAGAAGCGATGAAAAGAATTGAAGCCGGAGAATCATTTGAAAAAATGGTGGGCATCTACTCTGAAGATGAAAGTAGTGTCTCTAAAGATGGAAGCCTTGGTTACATTACAGCATGGCTTCCTTCAGGATTTTATGAATTGGAGAATGCTGCTTATGAAACTGCCGTAGGGAATGTAACAGGACCTGTAGTTACTAAACTGGGTATCCATCTGGTTAAGGTAGTAGATAAAAGGTCAGCGTATGGAAAGGTGAAAGTTGCCCATATTCTCATTAGAAAATCAAGTAATTCGCCGATTGTAGATCCTAAGAAGAAAATAAATGAAATTTATAGCCTTATAAAGAAAGGTGGAGATTTTAAACTGTTGGCAGAGCAATTCAGTCAAGATGGATCATCTTCTAAAAATGGAGGAGGACTTCCTCCATTTGGAATAAATACTTATGATCGGGCATTTGAAGAAGCTGCTTTTGCACTGATGGAAGATGGAGATATCTCAGAGCCAGTAGAAACAAGAATTGGATGGCATATCATAAAGAGAATCAGTAAACCATCTGAATTGTACCAGGAATTTCGCACCAGGATGAAGCCACAATTGGCCAAAATGGAGCGGTATGAATATATTGAAAAGAAATTAGTAGAGGAAATCAAGGAAGAGACCAATTATAAAAGAAACCTTGGAGAATACCAGGAGTTCATTGCAACACTGGATTCAACCTTCCTTTCTTATAAATGGAAGGTCCCTCAATCGGCAGATCATGTTAAACTTATAGACATGGGGCCACAGCATTCTTATACAGTCAGAGACTTCGCCGAGTATTTAAGAAAAAATGCCAGGACAAGAATGCGATACTCCAGGGAATATTCTCCACAGGAAGCTGCTGAAAAACTCTTTGAAGCCTTTGTCAAGGATAAAGCAATGGTCTATCAGGAAAAAAATCTTGAAAAAAAATATCCGGACTTTAAAGCTTTAATGAGGGAATATGAAGAAGGTATTTTACTATTTGAGGTGAGTAAAAATGAAGTATGGGATCGTGCATCTCAGGATACTGCAGGGTTAAAGTCGTTCTATGAGAGAAATAAAAAGAACTACTACGAGCCTCTTGAAGCTGAAGTTGCTTATTACACACTTCCTAGAAAAACCGGGGGATATGCAATGGAAGTCTATAATCATGCTTCTGAGAATGACCCTCAGGGCACTCTTAATGAGTTCAATAAGAAAGTTACAACTGTCACCATTGAGATTAATAAGCTAAAGCAAAGTGATAAGGAAATCGAGAGCATGGATTTTAAGCATGGTGCAATGAGTGAATTAAAGAGAAATGAAGATGGATCTGTTAATTTTAAAAAAATCGTTAAAGTATTACCTAAAAAATATCGAAGCCTTGATGAATCCAGAGGATATGTCATCGCTGACTATCAACAGTATCTTGAAGAGGAGTGGATCGAATCTTTAAGGAAAGAATTCAAAGTAGAATTTAATGAAGAGGTGCTGGATTCACTTGTAAAATAAATCCAAACTATTGAGATGGATCACCATCTATATCATTTTTCTAATATTGGTCTCCTGCAATGGGGATTCCAATAATTCGCAAGATCCAATGATCGCCAGTGCAGGTAATCGCAATTTATTCCTAAGTGATATTAAAGAGTTGATTCCGGAAGGATCCTCCATTGAAGACAGTACTTTAATAGCCAACCAATTCATTGATGGTTGGATTAGGAAAAGTATTCTGTTAAAGGAAGCAGCTTCTTCCCTGGGTCCTCAGATTGACATTGATAAATTAGTAAGAGATTATCGTGAATCATTGCTCATCTATAATTATGAAAAAAAGCTTGTGGAAGAACAATTGGACACCATTGTAACAAAGGAACAAAAAGAAGCCTTCTACAATCAAAATAGAGAAACTTATAAGGTCGTCAATCCAATTCTTAAAGGAAGCTATATCATTATACCTTCTAATTTTCGGGGATTAACAGGATTTAAGCGTAACTGGATACGACAAAACAAGGATGAAATTTATGACTTCGCTACAAATAACAATCTGACTGCTTCATTAAATGATTCAATTTGGGTTACCTTTGAGTCGTTTAAAAATCAATTACCTGAAGATATTTTTACAGACGATCAGTTCCGATCTGAAAATCCAATAGATAAGGTAAATGATGGAAATCAATATTTTGTTAAAGTAGAAGAATTTCTGGACATTGGTGAGATTGCACCGTTGGACTATATAGAAGACAAAGTTGAAAAAGTAATTCTATACAACAGGAAGATCAAGCTCTTAAAGAATATTAAAGAGCAATTGTATCAGAAAGAGCTTCAACTGAACAGAATTAAAATCAACAGATAACCTGATTGATAATTGAAAGAAAATTGAATATGAACACATATATCAGAAATGTAGTAGTCTGCTTATTAATGATCATTACTACTACGATAACTGCTCAGAAGGCATACGTGCTCGATAAAGTGGTTGCAACTGTTGGAAATGAATACATTTTATACTCAGATATAGAAGAGGAATTTAGTTTTGCTAAAACCCAGGACGCATCAATCGATGAATCTGCGAAGTGCAACATTATTGATGGCTTGATCGCTCAGAACCTCATTATTCACCATGCTAAGCTGGATAGTGTAGAAGTAACAGATGAGGAAGTCGAAGCTGAATTGGATGCCAGATTCTCTAACATCTTAAGAAACATGGGTAATGACGAACAGTTCTTTAAAGAATATTACGGTGCTACCCCGGCTGAAATGAAGGAAAGATACAGAGACGATCAGAAACAAGTTATTCTTGCTCAGAGGATGCAGATGGGATTGATATCTACTGTGGATATTACTCCTGAAGAAGTAAAAAAGTATTTCTATGGAATTCCAAGTGACAGTCTACCTTACCTGGATGCAGAGGTAGAAATCGGAGAGATCATCATCGCACCCGTTGTAAATAGTACGGAACGTAAAAAGTCCTTAGACCTCATCACAAGTATCAAGGAGAAGCTCGATAATGGAGAAGCCACCTTTGAGGAATTAGCAGGTCAATATTCAATGGATGGCTCAAGAGAGAAAGGTGGTGATCTTGGTTTTGCAAAAAGAGGAAGTTATGTTCCAGAGTTTGAAGCAGTTGCATTCACACTGGAAGAGGGAGAAATATCTGATATAGTAGAAACAGAATTTGGATTTCACATTATCAAATTTGTCGAAAGACGTGGACTAAATGTACGGGTTAAGCACATCCTCATCAGACCTGAAATCACTCCTCCAGATCTTGAACTGGCAAAAATAAAAATTGATTCTGTTAAGAATTTAATTCAACGTGATAGTCTCGATTTCCAGACAGCTGTAAGGAGATTCTCTATGAACAAAGTACAATCTTACTCCAATGCTGGACGAGTATTGAATCCTAAAACCGGAACTGCTTTCTTTGAAACCGATGATCTCGATCCTGACACATATTTTGCAATTGTAGACCTTGAAGTAGGCGATGTTTCAGAACCTTATGAAATTGATGTTAGAGGTGAAAAGATGTTTAGAATCGTTCACCTTCAGAGTAAAACCAGGCCGCATAAAGCAAGCCTGGAACAGGATTACGATAAAATCTCATTTTATGCCAAGGAAAGTAAAAAGAGCGAATACTTTGCAGAGTGGATCCAAGGCAAAATGGATGAGACTTATATAAGGATCAGCGAAGACTTCAGCCATTGTCCTGACCTTAAACAATATGTAATAAGTAATTAATAATTGAATTGAGGGAAGTAGAAAAGTAGGGAAATAAAAAAAGGAATCGGTAAGTTTCCCCCAGACCGATTCCTCAACTTTCGCTTAGGTATTCACCATATTAATCTGAACATCTACACTAATGCATATTCCTTGCCAATAATGTAATTGAAGCTCTAAACCATTCTGATATATTATACATTATGTTTTATTTTAAACCGTATAAAACTTAATATATGGTGATTACATATGTAAATATTTTAATATAATATAAAAATAAATTTTTAAACATTTTTTATCTTATATAAGATGATGTGCAAGAGGACCAATAAGAATATTCTATTTAACTTATAAAATACATCTATTGCAGGAATGATCAGGATAATTACCATCCTTACCTTTATGATTACTTGTTTCACACAAGTTGAACCTCTTGGCGTGAAAGATGGTAGGATCAGAGGGATAACAATGGTAGCTCCTCCACGAGCATTTAATGATGATCCGATGGTTCCGATTAAAAATGTCAATGCCGACTGGATTGCAGTAGTCCCATATGCATATTCAAGGAAGGCTAATCCTGAGGTACGGTTCAATTCAAAAAGACAATGGTGGGGAGAACGCACAGAGGGTATTAAAGAAAGCATAAAAGCAGCTCATAATAAGGGTTTAAAAGTTATGATTAAACCACAAGTCTATGTTCCGGGATCTTGGGTTGGAGATGTGGATTATGAAAGTGAGGTTGATTGGAGGATCTGGGAAGATTCTTACAGGAGATATTTAATGACTTACGTGGATATCGCTATAGAAGTAGGGGCAGAAATGTTATGTATTGGGACAGAGTATAAAATAGCAGTGCAAAAAAGAGAAACTTTTTGGCGTCAACTTATCCAGGATATAAGATCCAAATATTCCGGATTACTGATTTATTCATCTAATTGGGATGGATTTAAAAATGTACCATTCTGGGATGATTTAGATTTTATCGGGATCAGTGCATATTTTCCATTATTGAAAGACAAGACTCCTTCTGTAAAAAAACTTAGAAGAAGATGGAGACCCATCGTATCCAAATTGAAGAAATATTCCAAGAAACAAGGTAAGAGAATAGTATTTACAGAATACGGCTATCTGACAGTGGATGGTTGTGCCTATAAATCATGGGAACTGGAAAAACAAGTCAATCAATTGTCAATCAACCAGCAAGCCCAGGCCAATGCCTATGATGCACTGCTTACAACTTTCTGGAATCAGGATTTCTGGGCTGGGGGGTTCTTATGGAAATGGTTTCCCAATGGCATGGGGCATGAAGGATATCCTGAAAAAGACTATACGCCTCAAGGGAAAATTGCCGAAGAAATTATAAAAGGATGGTATGGTAATTAATCAATAGCTACCGGTGTTGCATAAGTCTATTTAAAAACATAAAATTCATCAAGTACTTTCTTCCTTAAATGGACTGGCATCCTGATGCATTTTCATTGCTTTATGAGAAAGGAAATACCCAATTATTAATGAAACAATTGCACCTATCCATATACCGGGAATAAATGAAATAAATAAAAAATAATCATAAATACCATGAAGTAGAATTGCAATGAGCAAGGCTATCCCACTGTAAAGCAGGGTGTGTCTGTGTTCCAATTTAGCTTCTCCCAGAAAGAAACCCATTATCACAGCAAAGAGAGCATGTGCCGGAACCGCAGTAAACATTCTTACAATGGCAGTACCACCTCCTCCATTGAGCACATAAATCAAATTTTCCGTTAAAGCAAACCCCATACCCACCATCACAGCATAAATGATCCCATCGAATGGTTCATTGAAATGTGAACTCCTGAACAAAACTCCTCTGATGAATAAATACTTGGATAATTCTTCAACCAAAGCAACGATCAAAAATGCCTTAATTGCCATATCACTCATACTGTGATTATCAAAATGGATCTTATCATACACTAGATATGTAACTCCTGTTGCTAGCAACATGGACAATATACCCAATCCAAATCCCAATGCCAGTTGGCTGAAAGGTTCAGGTTCATGGATGTCTTTGAGATAAATGTAAATGATGATCATAATACCCGGGGCCAAAGCAAGGATTAATAAAGTCAGTGTCAACATTACCTCAACAATTTAAGTGATATCATCCACTCACCATAGGAATTATCCTGATCAAGATCCCAGGCCCTTGCATATCCAAATGACAACGTTGAAGGAAGTAAGGAAAAAGTAACCAATCTTGTATCTATTTGGAATCCCATATTGGCGTATTTACTTCCTCCTGTAAGGACGTGATCAGTCCACAGGACTGAACCGAAAATGGTCGGTTGTATCCAATTTACAAAAAAATTGAAAGTGCCCAAGTTTCGAAATCTGATGGGAGGCAATACCAACTCTCCAGTACTCTTAGCAAATGTCCTGGCTATGATATTAAAGTCTTCATTAAAACTCAACCCCGGAAATGAAAACGGTGTCCTGTACCTTCTAAAGGTTCTGTAATCGACATAGTTATTGCCAAATGAAGCAAATCCATAACGGGTAAAAGGATTAAAATCTTCACTAAAAGAATGTCCAACTGAAGATCTAATCCAAAAAGATGTATGATTTGTTGGTAATTGAAATCCATAATCATAGGTAGCCATGACCCTAGGAAAAAAATTACCTGAAGAAATGGTTGTTGACGCCCTTAATGATGCTTTGACACCCTTCTCATAATCTACAGCTCCCAGTGAATTATTTAGGTTCTGATATGAAAGGCTAGCATCAATGTCAAAGAAAAAATCCTCATCAAATCCCACTGCCGTTATTTGCTGAAATTCTGGAGATTGGTCTAGTCCATAAAAACCTCCAAAGTTGAACGATAAATCCAGGTTTTTAGGTGGGTCCCATATCAATTTATGGTCCCACCCCAGATTTAAAGACAAGCCTTTTCTAGAAAACTTTGTCGGACCAAATAAGTCATAAAAATTGGCTTCATTATACCCTGCACCAATAGAATAGTCTCCGAGTTTACTGTAAAACGAAAAATGTAATACTTCAGAATTGTCTAAACCTGTAATTAGGCTATCAGAGGTATTGCTCAATCCATTTTCCCAAGATTTAGGAGTATAAGCTGCTGAAATATCAATGGTTTTAAAATTAAAAGGGTCAGAAATATTTAAGTGATAACCAATCCCAACGTTGTCTTTATATCCTACAATAGTTGGATACCCATAATTGACATTCATTTGTTTCCCTGCTTCATACTTGCCAGTATGAGTTATAATTTCATCTACTTCAATACTTTCAGCCGTTGGGAATTCAAGTTCCCAATTCTTAAGTGAAGGGAATTTTTCTATTGTTGCATTCCCTAAAAAACGAATAGAAGGTATACTTTCTACTCTTTCATTTTTTATAAAGCCGGGCTGGAAACCCTTACTACTGAAATTAAAGGTCAGAATTTTATTCTCATCAATAATCAATGGCCGAAAAAACCCGGTAAGAGCATTGCTCATAGGAATAATATCTCTTGTCTTCATGTCTACCCGAAAAATATTGCTTACACCTGAATAATAAGATACACCTGTTAAATACCGACCATCATCTGAAAATCTGAAACTTTGTGGAGAAGAAACTTCAAAATTGAATATGGTATCCTTTACCACTTTAGAATTTTCTAGGGCCTCCAGATCAAATAATATCAATGACTGGTTACCAGACAGGTCTGAAACAGCTGCACTTAATTTTTTGCCGTTAGGTGAAATATCCAGGTCAAATATATCCTGACCGTATGGAAGTGTGTATTTCTGTTCCCAGGAGCTGTACTCAGAAGCTGAGTCAAGATCGGTCTTCGGAACTTTCACAATGGTTGATAAGCCGTTGAGATGCTTAATACCCCAAATTGATCCATCTGTCGTATTAAAAGCTAAATCACCTGTCCTGAAATCCTCCTGTAATAATTTTGTTTGCCCTGTTTTGATATCATAGCTATTAAGATCTCTCCATGCATCGTTATCAGAGGTAAAGTATAAAACATCTTTATCCGGATCATAGGTCAGGGATGATACATAGAAAAGAGCCGGGCCTTTTATGTCTGTAATCCTCTTCAGGGAACCATTATTAAGATTGATTGAAGCTATATGGGGGACCTGTCCCGGAAAATTTACAGCGACATAAACACAATTACGTGCTTTATCATATTGAGGTAGTGAAACAGATCCCAATATTTTATCAGTAATCAATTCAATTTCAGTTGTTGGTGACTCATTAAGTAATTGAATATTTTTTTCCTGCCATTTCTTTTCAAATTCTATCCAGTCATCCCATGCTTTTTCTATATGGACTCTATAGATGTTCTTAAACTGACCTGAAAATGATTTTTTGCTTCCATCCTTTCGTTTTGCCCACTCAATTAGTTTCTCTGGTCCATAAGTATATACCAGGTACCCCATAAATCGTGTTCCATACATATAGGAATTTGATCTTCCTTGAAAATCTGATGTTACTCCTTCAGATTCCAATCCCTGGGCACTGTAGATGCGATCGTTCTCAAGAATCTTGGTCCTGAAAACCATTTCATCATAACTTCCCAGTGCAAGTCCAAGGCCACCCCCCATCCAAGTTTCAACATAAGAGGCCAAACCTTCATGATACCACCTGGGAGAATACCTCCGTGGACTGGTCAGATAACTGTAAATCATTGATATCGGATGATCGCTCGTGGGTGTAACTTTGCCAAGGAATATATTTTTCCACCGCCGATCTGAAGTTGATGAATTATCAAGTGCAGCTACATGGACCAACTCATGGTTCATCATAGAAAATACACGCTCTCCTGCAGGATTAGTCTCAAAAGTATAGCTATAGGGCGATAACCCCATCGTAATTGCATTTTGGGGAACTGCTGTTGCACCTGCATTCCCATAATCACCAAAATCCTGTATAAGTAATGTTATCTTTTCAGAAGGCTGGTAATCAAAAAGTTTTTTATGAAAGTCAAGGGACTTATGGAAACACCTTGTTGCATGGGGCAGTATATACTTGTGACCATAATCATATGTCACAAGTTTCATTTCGCTTGTTTCTATAAGATCAAGTTGTGAGTATGAGGTTGTTGCAATAGATAATAACAACACAGTAAGGATCCTCGTCATCTCGCGATATTTAAATAAGTTGGTCTAGAATGAAATACTAAAAGTAAAGTGAGACTTCAGCTATATGGTCTCACTTTACTTTTGCTGCTCACATTGAGGTAGCCATTTTCTGTAGATCGCCAAAGGCACGGCTTCTAAGAACTTCTCCAAAAGCTCTATTGTTAAGAATTTCACCAAAAGAACGATTTTGTAACATTTCACCGAATGCACGATTTTGAAGCATTTCACTAAAAGCTCGATTTTGCAATATTTCTCCGAATGCACGATTTTGAAGCACCTCAGTGAATGCTCTGTTTTGCAACATCTCGCCAAAGGCTCGATTCTGAAGCACCTCAGTGAATGCTCTGTTTTGCAAAACTTCTCCGAAGGCCCGATTCTGAAGAACCTCTGTAAATGCCCGATTTTGAAGAACCTCAGTGAAAGCTCTGTTCTGAAGCATCTCGCCAAAAGCTCTGTTTTGGAGCATCTCGCCAAATGCTTTGTTGTTAAGCAAATCTTTGCCAAAAGCCTTGTTGTTTAGAATATCCTGGAAGGCCTTGCTGTTAAGCATGTCTTCCCCGATGGCACTATTGTTCAATACTTCACCAAAGGCTCTGCTTTGAAGCATCTCACTAAAAGAACGGTTTTGCAACACTTCAGTAAATGAACGGTTTTGTAAAACTTCGCTAAAAGCTCTGTTTTGAAATACCTCTGTAAATGAACGGTTCTGCAACATCTCGGTAAAAGCTCGATTTTGAAGAACTTCACCAAAAGCTCTGTTCTGGAGCATCTCTGTAAATGCTCTGTTTTCAAGAACTTCACCAAAAGCTCTGTTTTGAAGCATCTCTGTAAAAGCTCTGTTCTGAAGCATCTCGCCAAAAGCTCTATTCTGAAGAACTTCACCAAATTTTTCAGACTTCATCAAAGCAGTGAAGCTTTCATTCTGGATGAGTTGCTGAAAATCTTCATTCTGAAGTATTTCCTGAACATCTTCTCCTTCGAGGTCTATCTCTGCATTTGCATTTTCACTTTTATACTTCTCCGCTTTTTTCACTCCATCAATTGTGGAACCGGCAGCATCGGAGGCGGAAAAATCAAGGTTCCCGCCGGCGATAAAATACCCGGCCAGTGCCACAACAATTACAATTGCAATGGCACCAAAAATCTTTTTATTGTCTTTCATAGTTGAGTGGATTTAGTTTTTTGAGCAATGGATTTACTCAATATAATAAAAAATTAAGGCTTATCCCAATCTCAAAATCGTCAGCAGGCATTATAGCACCATCATTATCAATAGATTATATAATGACTGAATACGATATAAAGTAGAAGCTATATCCAGAAATGGATATTCTTGAATGAAAATATCCAAACCGAAATCAATATTATTCTTCGTTTGAAATTTAAGATCAACCTTATGATCATATAAGGGAATATATCAGAAAAACTCAATCATATATTCCCATACAATGGTAAGGTGGTTCACCTGGGGTTTTCATACATAAAAATTTAGTTAACAATAATAATTCCGACACCATACATCATATGCAAATACATCAGAATCATGTATTGTATTATTATAATATTTAAAACTTAATTCTAAATAAGATAATGGTATTCAACTCTGGAGTCAATACCAGATCTCTCGATCTCGGCAAACCAATTCCTACGAATGACCAACATATGAAGATATTCGACGGAAGGAATTGATCAATTGTATTTATTGGAAGGCCAGCAATACTCAAAAATCAATACTATAACAACACAAAATTCACTTTACAACATGAATTTCAATATTTGAAATCATTACTTTTGACTGAATATTTCTTTCCATGAAGCGAAAAATTAAAGTCTCTACCCTTCAGAAAGCCATAACTAAAGAACATAACAAAGGAAAATCTGTAGGATTCGTCCCCACGATGGGCGCCTTACATGAAGGTCATATGTCATTGATCAAGATGGCGAGGGAGCAATGCGATGTAGTGGTATGTAGCATCTTTGTAAACCCTACACAGTTTAATGAAAAAAGTGATTTAAAGAAATATCCGAGGACCCTGAAGCAAGATATGGCAATGCTTATCGAAGAAGGAACGGATTATCTTTTCCACCCAAGTGTTGATGAAATATATCCTGATGGCGAAGACATCTCTGTTGAGATAGATCTAAATGGCCTTGACAGGCAAATGGAAGGCGCTTTCAGACCGGGCCATTTTGAAGGAGTGGTACAGGTGGTTCATCGATTACTTGATATAGTCAAGCCAGATAAGTTATTTATGGGCCAGAAAGACTTTCAACAGTTTACCATCATCCAGAATATGATTGACCAGTTGAAAATGCCAGTTGACCTAGTTGTATGTCCCATTATGCGAGAGGAAGATGGTCTCGCAATGAGCAGCCGCAATCGCAGATTAGATCCGGACATCAGGAAGAAGGCAGGTATCCTTAATAAGAGCCTTAAATGGATCAAAAAAAACATGGATGAGCTGACACCTGCTCAAGCCTCAAAAGAGGCCATCAACAAAATGACTATCCCTGGATTCAAACCAGAATATGTCACCATCATCAATGGAAAAACATTGAAACCGATCCGTTCATTTGAGTCGCATGATTATGTGGTGGTATGCACGGCTGTATGGGCAGGAGAAGTGCGATTGATAGATAACCTTATTCTAAAAAAATAGTTACACCAGCATCTCAAAAAGCATCGGATCATTGTTGATCGGCATGTAATTGATACCGGCTTCATCCATTCTTTGAAGAAGTGCTTTGTAATCTTCTTTCCTTTTCAACTCCACACCTACCAAAGCAGGCCCTGTGCTGCGATTGGTCTTTTTGGTATATTCAAAGTGGGCGATGTCATCATTGGGACCAAGCACATTAAGAAACTCCTTGAGTGCTCCGGACCGTTGTGGGAAACGGATGATGAAAAAATGTTTCCTTCCTTCCCACAATAAAGAGCGTTCCTTTATCTCAGGAGTGCGCATGATGTCGTTGTTTCCTCCGCACATAATGACAACCACATTCTTACCTTCCAGGTCCTTGATTTCGTCCAATGCTGCAACACCTATAGCACCAGCAGGTTCTACAACGATGGCATCTTCATTGTACAAAGAAAGAATGGTTGAACAGATCTTACCCTCTGGTATGACGATCATTTTGTCAACTACTTCCTGTGCTATGGCAAAAGTTTTCTCTCCTACTTCTCTGACAGCTATCCCATCCGCAAAAGGATCAATATTTTCTAGTCTGATTCTTTTCTGCGCCTTCAAGGATTCTGCAAGTGCCGGAGCTCCGGCAGCCTCAATCGCTATGATCTTAGTTCTTGGGCTTACCGATCTGAAATATGATCCAATTCCGGATATCAATCCCCCGCCACCGACAGCAACCAAGATATAATCAATCTCTCCCTTGAACTCATCTATGATCTCTGCGGCAACAGTAGCCTGCCCCGCAATCACTTCTTCATCTTCAAAAGGATGAACGAATACCGCTCCTGATTTTTTGCTTTCCTCATACGCAGCATGCTGAGCATCATCATAAGTATCACCAACCAGAACTACTTTTACATGATCTCCGCCGAAGTGCCTGACTTTGGCAACTTTTTGTCTGGGTGTAGTGGTAGGCATAAATATTACTCCAGGTACTTCAAGAGCGTGACATGAAAATGCAACGCCTTGTGCATGATTTCCCGCACTAGCACATATCACTCCATGTTGCAACTGATCCTTGCCCAGTGAAGCAATCTTATAGTAGGCCCCTCTGATCTTAAAGGACCGGACCACCTGCATATCTTCCCTTTTAAGGAAGACATTGCAGTTGTATTGCCGGGATAATCGTTCATTTAAAGCAAGCGGTGTATTGATGACCACTTCCTTAAGCACTTTTCTTGCTTTGAGAATATCCGTAAGAGGAATCAATGTTTTTCCTGTGGTCGTATTAGTCATTTTTGGGTCTTAAACTTCTTACAGTACGACCTGCCTGCCACATTTCGGAATCATACATTTCCTTCAATTCAACTTCAAGTTTCTCCCTGTAATCAGGTTGGCTATTGGAATCGATTGACAACTGTGCCTCATTTCCTGAAGCTACACTATCATATAAATCTTCGAATACTGGCTTCACTGCGTCTCTGAATTTCTTCCACCAATCCAGTGCACCTCGCTGAGCTGTAGTACTACAATTGGCATACATCCAATCCATACCGTTCTCTGCAATCAATGGATATAAGGATTCAGTTGCTTCTTCTACTGTCTCATTGAATGCCTCCGAGGGGCTGTGTCCCCTGGATCTCAATAATTCATATTGTGCAGCAAATAGACCCTGGATCGCTCCCATAAGGGTGCCTCTTTCACCGGTAAGATCAGAAAACACCTCTCTTTTGAATGTCGTCTCAAATAAGTATCCCGATCCGATTCCGATTCCAAGAGCAACTACCCTTTCTC
>JABDLO010000232.1 GCA_013002995.1 Saprospiraceae bacterium
AGCAACAACCGCTCAGCAATATGGTTTGATTAATTATGTGACGTCACCTGAAGATCTTGAATCTGCGGTACTGGCCTACGCGGATAATCTTCTGGTTAAAAATTCGGCGACATCCATGACTATGACCAAGCAGCTAATGAACCAGATAATGAGCATTCCGCTGAATGATGCCCTTGATCTTGCTGCACAAATGAATGCCAAAGCAAGATCAACAGAAGATTGTAAAAAAGGACTTGAAGCTTTTCTGAATAAAGAATCAATAATGTGGTAAGAGAATGAGACTTAGCATTATCATTAGTTTACCACTGATATTATATGGTTCAAATCTTATAGGACAAACCATTTCTGTTCAGGACTCCACCAGGGAACATCTGATTTCTATTTCTAAGGAAATTATGAAATTGGCTGACAATTGTGCCTTAATAACCTTGGATGAAACTGGGCAGCCCAGAGCACGTACTATGGATCCTTTTTTTCCTGAAGATGATATGGTGGTGTGGTTTGGCACGAATGCCAATAGTCGTAAGGTGGAGCAGATCAGGAATGATCCGAGGGTTACGCTATACTACTTTGATAAGAAAGGATCGAGTTATGTAATTATTTATGGTCAAGCAAAACTGGTGGATAATAGGCAGTTGAAGCAATCAAAATGGAAGGAGGAATGGAAGGAATTCTATCCGGATTATCCCAAAGGGTACCTCTTAATTCAGGTCATTCCGGAAACCATGGAACTGCTTAGTACAAGGCATAACGTTTTTAGTGATCCTGAGACCTGGCAACCACCAATCGTTAAATTTTAGTCGAAGTCGTACCCTTTACCGTTGTGGTTTCAAGTTGTATCCTGACCCCTTTCCTGTCGTTTTACAAAACTGAAATATGCGATTACAATTTTTAGTAATGATCATTCTAATATTTTTACTAAAATTGGCAGATATTAATAGTAAATGGCGAGAAAATGATTGATTTCCTGATTTCAATGCCAATGATTATTGGCCTTCCTATTTTTATGGTAATCGTTGTAGTATTTGGTGCTCTAGTATATGTAGGTGCACATAGCTTGTTGAAAAATCATATCAAGAAAGAGCATGAAAGAGTTGGGAGGGTTTTATTCCGTACATCTGCTTCTCTGCTTGGATTGATCCTGTCTTTTACTTTCGCCAACCAAAGGGTGGACTATTTTAGATTGAAGGAATCATTGGTTTCGGAGGCCTCCGCCCTGGTTGATATCCATATGGGCCTTGAACTCATCAATACGAATGAAGCTGTGGGGATACAAAAGGAGATTAAGGATTACATAATTTTTGTTTCTGAAGATGGCTGGAAATCAATCAGTTTAAATCCTTTTGATTCAAGGTCTGTACAGCAATTCCAAAGAATTCATAAACATATTTATGAATTGAAGACGGAAAATGAAATTCAGGAGCAAATACGAAATAATTTGATCCAGGACGTAGATGAGGTTTCAGATTTTCTGCAGATTCGAATGTATTCAACTCGACCTGAACAATTCAATCTGGTTTATACCAGCATTTTTGGTCTTTTTGTGATCATGGTGCTGTTTTCGGTATATCTTCCAAACAGGTTGAATTTGATATTCTTGTCTCTTTATAATGGTTTCATAGGAATGTTGCTATACTTTATTTTAATGATGAATAATCCATTGGTTGGACCAATGAAGATAAAAGCAGAACCTTTTCAAATATTGCAGGAAACGATAGAAAGAGATCAGTAACTACATCTCTCGGGCGCAACTACCGATGCGTTCGTGTCTATCCTCGGGCACATCTCCCGATGCGTTCGGTTTTATCACTTAAAAGGACATAAATGAGCACGCATTGCAAATGCGCGCTAGCTATCGCAGCTTGTATTAACACACTCAAGCGCATCTCCAGATACGTTATGATTTAATAAAGCTTTCTTATATTTCAATATAATTCAATGATCAATCCTTGGGAGCTGAGAATAAGATAGAAATACTGAAAAAACATTGGGGTCATAATTCATTCAGGCCCTTTCAGGAAGACATTATTGATGCAGTTCTTGAGAAGAAAGACGTCCTTGCCGTGCTTCCAACCGGTGGTGGCAAATCCATTTGTTTTCAGGTTCCAGCAATGATGACAGAAGGTATCTGTATCGTTATTACTCCATTGATCGCTCTGATGAAGGATCAGGTTGAAAATTTGAGAAAAAGAAAGATCCCTTCGGCTGCAATTTTTTCAGGCATGAACACCCGGGAAATTGATATCACCCTGGATAACTGCATTTATGGGGACCTGAAATTTCTATACATTTCTCCGGAACGGATAAATACTATTTTGTTTCAGGAACGACTGTCAAGAATGAATGTCGGACTTATCGCAGTAGATGAGGCGCACTGTATATCTCAATGGGGGCATGATTTCCGTCCGGCTTACCTGGAAATTGGAATGATCCGAGATCTCAATCCTGATGTGAATATTATCGCCTTAACTGCGACTGCCATCAAGTCTGTCAGGGAGGAAATAGTAGAGAAACTGAGGCAGGTGGATCCAGCTATTTTTATAGGATCATTTCTCAGACCTAACCTCTCTTATTCTGTTCGAAAGGTTGAGGATATAGAACTTAAACTCATTGAAATCCTCAATAATGTATCGGGGTCAACCATAATTTACACCAGAACCAGAAAAGAAACGAAGGAAGTATCCAGACTTCTCCAGGAAAACAAAATCTCATCCACAGAATACCATGCGGGACTAAGTCCATATGAAAGATCCGATAGACAGGACAAATGGATAAAGGGAAAGGTAAGAGCAATAGCAGCCACCAACGCTTTCGGAATGGGGATTGATAAGCCTGATGTACGGCTGGTTGTTCATATGGGTATAGTAAGTAATATGGAAAGTTATTACCAGGAGGCTGGTCGTGCTGGTCGAGATGGTAATA
>JABDLO010000238.1 GCA_013002995.1 Saprospiraceae bacterium
ACATGGATCGAGGAGGCCAGTATGAAGTAATTGGAATCCCTCAAGGTGCTTTGATTGAAGGTAAAACGAGATTTGAAAATATACTCATTATAGAATATGATGTTGTCACAGATTCAGGAACAGAACATTACAAAAAGGTCATTACGTGTGAACCTGGCGGTATGACAGAAATTGAGATCGAATATTGAGTGCTATGTGATACTGGTAAGACAATTATTATACTTCTATTTCTTTGAGCACCATAATCTGAATTTTGTCGGCGAACCGGGTGCTGATTGAGGTCTTAACAATCCTACATTTCATTTTCAATAAGACTTCTAAGTGATTGATTTAAATTGATTAACTCTTCAATTAAGTGCCTGTGTTTCTTTAACGTACTCTGAAAATACCCGATCGAAATCTCATAATTTTTCCACTCAATGGAATTTGGGTTATTCATCCACTCTATCAGCTCAGGAGAAATAGCTTGCTTCTTCCTCTTTTTTTGAAGTAACGTCCAAAATGCATAATTATCATGGGCAAAGTAAAAAGCACTTACATCGCTTCTATCTTTTCTTGTCTCAATCTGGTGTTCTTCAAATTTAGTATAGTAATTAATCAATGCATCTTTTAGATATAAATCTGATAATGAATAAATTCTACCTGTATTCTTCATCTCCTCAAAAGTGATCTTACTGGGCTGAAGCTCAAATAATTGAGCAGAATATTTATCCAGAATTTCATTTACATCATCAATATCATTTTGTTCGTCAATCAGGTAAAAGATCCTTTCGAGATTTGGAATTGCTTTAATATAAATGCTATCAATATTCAATAAGTATTTGGTATCACTTTTCAGATCCGCATAGATTCTCCGTATCATTTCCTTCTCTTCACTTCGATTTATTTTTGATTGATACCATGTATTTATTTGGATGGCCAATAATATCCCAATGACTACCAGGGCTATTTCCCCAATTGCATATAACAAGTATTTTCTCATAGTACCAGACCCAAATTGATTTTTACGTATTCGGCGTAAGAAAGTCAACATCATTTAAAGATAGAGAATTTACCAAACAGAGATACAACGGTTCAACTTTTATAAAAGAGATCAAAACCTGTATTCTAATAACTCCATCCACAGGCGGGCGGATTCGAGCTAGCCATTGCTAACAGAAACCTCCTCGATCAAAGAAGCTTTCAGCGGAGTTGATGGCGAAGGATAGCCACCCGCCCTTTCGCAGGAGCTCAAGGTTCCCTTATCATTGCCTTCAACGGCAATGACCCTGCGGGTAAATTCGGTCCCCCGCCCTTTCGCAGGAGCTCAAGGTTCCCTCATCATTCATATACTAAAGCTAAAATACCAATATGTTACAATCATACTATTTATTGTTACATACAATACATCATTGATATCTATTAAAAATGACATTTGAATAGTCATTAAAAAAAGAAGATCATGAAAAAATTAAGTAGATCAACCCAGCTTCCATTCATATTATTGATCTTATTATCATTCATTTACTTAAGTGGTTGTAGTAGGGAACCATCAGATGTTAGTCTAAATATTAAAGGAACCATAGTTGATGCAGAAGATTTGTCACCAATTCCTGATGCAATAGTTTCATTCAGGAAAATGAACTGGTCAACAGATGATGTTTTAAAAAAAATAAAAACCGATGTATCTGGTGAATATCACTTCGAGTATTATTATGAAGGGTTTTGTCCTGCTCCGCTATTAAAGGTAAGAGCAGAAAAAGAAGGTTATTTTCTCGCTCAAACATCTATGTCATATTTTGATTGTGTGGAGGAGATTCAAATCTGTGATCTACAGCTTAAAAAGTTACCACCAAAATAAATTACCACGGATTTCCCTTTTAAAATCCTCTTTATTCCAAAATCACAACCCGTGCCTGATACTGCTTCCCATCCACTTCCATCACCAATATATACATTCCCGATGATAAGTCGGACGTGTTGATGACTCCACTATTCACCTTCTTAATGGATCTTCTGCCTATGACATCATAGAAGAAAGCATTGACATCAATCTTCCTGCTTTCCCGATTAAGGATCTTGATCTCATCTCTTGCCGGATTGGGATAAACAATAATCCCCGCTTCTTTCAGCTCTTCAACAGACGTTGTAATCAATACACATTCAGAAGTGACTTCACATCCATCCTTCATAACTTGGACTGCATAATTGCCGGTCACCGTCGGCATAAATGATTGTTGATTGGCTCCATCAATATCCTCTCCTGAGTCACAATTGATCCATTGATAGGAGGTCGCATTTTCTTCTGCAGCCACAATTTCATCTTCAACAATGGATACATTGTTATCAACACTAATGACAGATAGATTCAGATATACCGTACTGTCACATCCTTCTCCCGTAGTAAAGACATCTATGTACTCTCCTGCTTCCGTATAAACAGAATTTCCGACTGTGAAGCTCTCACCCGGACAGATGAATTCAGCCAGTGTGGTGGCGGCGGTATTACAATTTTGAGAAAGCTCAGGGATAATCGCGGGACAACCGATTCTTCCCTCCTCGTCATAAGATTCAATACGGACTGATTTATTCTCATATTCTTCAATAAGAAGTGTAATTGCAGATTCTGTAGGATATAGGACCGCATAGACAGAATCATTTCCTACTTCATCAATGACCGTAATGATATACCCGGTGATATCCTCTGATGGCTCAGCAATCCAGCTCAGATCAAACCCTTCCGATTCTGATACATAATCTGCTTTAAATTGCTGTGGTGGTGCCAAGGTACTTTCTGCATTATAAAGGATTACATCGCTGTACACCTGCTGGATGGTCATCTCTTCTACCAGCTCAGCATAAAGAAAATACTGACAATCCGGAAGGGTATGATCCATTGTAAAACTTACACTTCCATCAGTCGCATCAACTTCGGCAATCCTGAAACCATTAAATTCATCATTGTTGTCATTGAGCAGTACATTAACCATTTCTCCTGTTTCCATACCGGTTGGGTCCCAACTGACGTTAATCGCATTTCCATCCTGTTTAACATTAATTCTAAATTCATCAGGTGCAATGGTGTTATAATAAAAAACTTCATCAGATTGTGCACCATTCTCCAGT
The DNA here is from genome assembly GCA_013002995.1 of Saprospiraceae bacterium. Taxonomy (GTDB): domain Bacteria; phylum Bacteroidota; class Bacteroidia; order Chitinophagales; family Saprospiraceae; genus JABDLO01. The sequence goes on from JABDLO010000238.1 coordinate 3,106, forward strand.
TCAATACTCCATGTCCCAACTTCCGGTGTCATGATGGTCCAGAAAGACTCTTTACCGTTTACTCCTTCTGAATACATGATCAGATCTTCTTCTGAAGGGGCAGCATAGCTTTTTCCGGAAGGCGAAACAATTGAAGATGTAGGATTAGAGATTTCGCTTTTAACATGTATTATCGTATGCTCTGTATGTTCAGGAATGACGATCTCTTCAGCCTGTGACCTGGTGCTGGAAGCCACAGCTGACTCCTTGCTTGCATCCCAGAAGAAATAATCAGGATCATCCATAGGCAATGTAAGATCTATCATATAATTCAGCTTGTACTTACCCAGGAAATAGTGGTCCAATGTGATGTAACCAAAGAAATTCTTTCGGTCTCCATAGTGGATCGTATTCTTTGTCTCAGATGAGAATGGAAGGCCAAGCAGACTGATGACATATGGCAGCGGCATCGGAGGTTCATTGATAAAAACCTCTGGAGTTACATTCATCATTCCATTGAAATAACCATTGAATTTTGTTTTTTCAGTTCTGTGATTGACCCTCAATAATCCATCTCCGTTCATTAGCCAATTCTGTTCATCAGAGGTACCAAACTTTCCATCTACCTTTATATTAAAGAGTTTATTGGGGATGTTATATCCCAGGCTGACACCTCCTTGTAATTGAAATGGCAGGGTATTGATGATGGGCCGCATAAACTGCCCTGTACCTGCGATCTCAAAATATTTGGGCCAGATGGTTTTCCCTGAAGCAGTAATCCTGTACAGATCGTCTGAAATGATATCAGAAAAAATACCTCCCAATTCTACCTCAATAGCCGGCTTGGTGATATTAGAAATGTGACCAAAAAAGCCCTTAATACCAACCGTGGTGGCTCCAAGAACGAATGGAGCAACACTTGCTTCAATCAACCACCCGATACTATCAATCAACCCTTCTTCCAATTTTAAACCTCCTGCTACCTCACCTAATGGCATGGAGACACCAGCCCCCGCAGTAAGAATGTCCTTCTGAGAATCATAACTTAATTTTAGCTCTTTTAAACAGAACTTAGGTACGTACATACCGAGGTCTTTGATATTGATGCCATCCAGTGAAATGCCACTGTTAGTGATACTGAGTCCTTCCAGTTGAATTTCAGTATTCGTACCACTTCCATCATCACATCCACCCGATATGCCGGGTACTTTGATCGTACACGTCACTTTCAGTCCAATTTCTTTATCGGTTTTGACCAGCTGCAATTTGTCAAGATTTAATTCAGTCTCAAACATCTTGGTCCTTTCTGTAATTTCTGCATTCAGGAAATTGGTAATCGTCCCATCCGTTCCAAGGAATTTGAGGTCATAAGAACCTTTGGATAAAAAATATTTTCCAACCCCACCTCCTGGAATTGGTATGTTATCCACATAGAATTCTCCATCTGCAATAATTTGAAGTTCCACAGTATCAATGGTCATGGAACCATCAAAAAACAAGAAATCATTCATCGATACGACATCACTGGATTTAATCTGGTTTTTCACACCTTCAACGGGTTCCCATTCTCCTGAGACCACACAAAACTCCAACAATTCATTGCTCCAGCAAGGACCACAAGATGCCTCAGTCGCTTCTTCAAGACTACTACATGCAGAAGGATTCTCTTCAATCTGAATGTAATCAGTAATAGAGTCTGGGGTCATAAGAAGGTGTTGAATACCACAGCAATCTGATAATTCATCGTTTTGAGAAATTCTCAGATATCCATCAACCTTTAAAAGACTTGCAAGCCCATCCAGATTGGTCAAGGCATCATTGCCAGAAATCCGTAAGTTACCTAGAACCCTTGTGAGTCCACCCAATCCATCCAGATTGGTCAAGGCTTCATTGTCCCTAACATAAAGAGAAGATCCTACCACAGTGATTTTGGATAAGGGATCCAGATTGGTCAGAGCATCATTGGACCGAATGGATAAATCCTCATCAATGATGATCAGATTGGACAGACCATTTAATGTCTCAAGAGCATTATTGTTTTCAATTTCAATATCTCCTTCTATCGAAGTTACATTGATCACTCCATCAATATTGGGTAAAACAGCATTACGAGTGATTTCCAAATTTCCTTTAATTGAATTAAGCTTCAATAAACCATCAACATCAATCAATGAATTCAGAAAATCAATTTTAACATAGCCTCCAATGGATGTGAGATTCTTTAAACCTTTTGTACTAGTTAACAAAGGATTGCCTTGCAGATGTAGATCTTCTCCGATAGATATCAGATTAATTAATCCATCCAGGTCTGTTATGGCATTTCCCAATATAAATAAGTCTTTTTCAATCGTCGTTAAAGCACTTAAGCCTATGGAATTCAGTGCATGGTTTTCTTCTAAGAACAAATTTCCTCCCAGGGAATTAATATTTGAAAGAGCATCAATACCGATCAAATTGGGATTGTATGTAATCACCAAGCTGCTCCCAAGGTGCGTTATATTTTCAAGCCCATTTAAATTCTTTAATTGAGTGTGTCGAATGTTTAGATTACCATCTATTCTCTCAATATTTAACAGAGGGGAAAGGTCAGTTATATCAGTATCATATTGATCATCTCCGATAGAAAGAAAACCGGTGATGTGTGTAATCCTGGTATTAAAGTTATCAACATCGCTCTGACTTTCCAGGCGGTATTGGGATACTCCGTATGGAAAGACAAAAATGATCAGAGTGATGATTAATATGGGTGTTGAAGGAAATAAGAAGAGGGGAAGGCGGTTGCTGGAAAATAATGAGCAAAAACGTCTCATGAGGATTGTTTTTCGGTTATAGAAAATCCTCTTAGAAACAGCCTGGAAACAGAAGTAATTTATAAGAATTTCGTTTAATAAGCAAGTTAGAGCAACTCCTTTTTATCGTGTTACAGGCACCCTTTTCATAGTTGATTTTAAATTGTTGATTACAAAACTCCAATTATCATTATTCTTGTTATTTATTACTCATTTATGATTTTCACTTCATTGCTTCAAAATGGAAGAAGATGCAAGGAAAGGAAAATGGAACACCAACTCCACTCCACCATAATTAAAGCCTCATTTGTTTGGTTTTTATTAACCACCATCTCAAAATAAGTGGTCTCTTTCTTTGGAGTAAACTCTCCTTTATAAGAATAAAAAATTAGAAAAGACCAAGCCTACAATTGTAATTATACACTCAACAGAACGGAGCAATTTATTTCATATTAAACTGCTCCGTTATAATTATTAAATCAAATTAATTCAATTTCTCATTTCTTACCTGGAACCCATACAACCTCTCGATAAAATTCATTTCCTACAAGGTTCATGAAGAAGTCATGACCACCTTTATTTTGAGGAACAACATAATACCTCCATGGAACATTCAAATAACACTCATCAAATTCAGCATTGTAAATAAATGAACTGTAGTCAGTTCTGAAATAAGGCATTATGTCCAATTCTTCACCATCCCAGAACAATTCGAAATTGGTTGCCTCAATGAAAGCTGCAACATCGATGAAAAATTGATCAATCATCTCCTGTGTAACCTCCTCTGGGCATGGCCCAACTCCGATAAAGTTATTGAAACTAAATCCCAAAGTTGCCCAGGTGCCCGTTTTTAATTCCCGGGTGATGTTAGGAAAGAAAAATGGAATTCCTACTCCTCCACCTCTGATCAATGCTTCGTTGGTTTGGTTTTCATTAATTTTTTGAATTCCAAATCCATTGGGCAGTTGGTCAGCTCTTACGACTACCTCCATATCATTGGTTTCGACCTCAGGAGTAAACTCTTCCTGACAAGAGTACATAAATAAGAATCCAGCTGCGACTAAAAAAAATAAAACCTGTTTCATATTATTTAAAATTTAGGGTTAATAATCTTTTAATATGAAACTTTGAAAGGAATTCTGATAAGTCAATTAAAGGGCTACAATTTAGTCTAAGTTTAATAAGGATAATATTTTACTAAATATATATTATATTGTTTTTAAACACTATAATGATCAAAAAAAATTAGCACTGTCTTCAGAAAAGACCTTTTCTATATTATTGAAATAGATAAAAAAAGAATGGTAATGGTTGATTATAAATAATTAAAAAAAAAGATGTTAAAATCCATGGTATAGGTACCGTTTTTCATTTATTCAAGCTATAATTGTAACATGAGAGAACCCCCTCTCTTAAATCTAAAACCAATTCAAAATAATTTTGATAAATCGTACTTATCAATTGAAATTCTTTTGAATAAGATTCCATATTAAGAGATATCTATTTTACGATGATATTGCCTTCCAATATGTTTCCGAGATAATAATTGGTATGGTAAAAAAAGAACGGGTCTCTTAATTGAGATTTGTTCATTGCCTTGTTTTAGTGAAGGGGAGCAATCCCCTTCCATTTTTCTATCCTGTAAAAGTTATTTGTATTAATTCCATACTTAGTCATTCACTTCCTTATTTTTACACTTGTGAATAAAGACTCATATAAAATACTAGGTGTAGACCCGGGAACCAATGTTTTAGGATATGCGATACTGGTTGTAGATAAGAAAAACCTTTCCATTCAGACCATGGGGGTAATGAAACTACAGTCCTTCAAAGATCATCAGACCAAATTAAAAGAGATCTTCCTTCAATTGCAGGAAATTATTGAAACATACCTTCCATCACAGATGGCAGTTGAGGCTCCATTTTATGGAAAAAACGTTCAATCCATGCTTAAACTGGGTAGAGCTCAGGGAGTAGCAATGGCTGCAGCTATGACCATGGGCCTTGATATCATTGAATACTCACCTAAAAAAATTAAACAATCCATTACCGGAAATGGAAATGCTTCAAAGGAACAAGTGTCAGCAATGTTGAATTCTCTCCTTAAAGTCGAATTAAAAGACCAGTATCTGGATGCAACTGACGCACTGGCAACTGCAGTATGTCATTATCATCAATCATTTGGCGGAAGCCAGAAAACTAAATATTCCGGATGGGATAGTTTTATAAAAAATAACCCTTCCAGAATTAAGAAATAATTCAATCCGTTTTACTGATGCCCATGACAATGAGGTATTGAGCAGCCATATATGTTCCCATCACCATTGGACGGCCATATTCCATCGGGAATGAAAACTTATCTATTGCAAGCACAGCATCAGAAAGCATAAATAAGAGAGCTCCACATAATACTGGAAGATAGGAAAGGAGAGCCCTTTCTCTTAATATAGCTGTGATTACCATAACCATTATACAAAGGCAGTATATGGCAACTGCTATTTTTAAGAAACCGTCAACATCAGGAATAAGAATGTACATTAACCCAGCAGCAACGAGTGCTATAACAGTAGACATTGCTATATCTACACCATTGACCTTATCTCTTTGATCCCAAAAGATCAATGCATATAAAACCTGCATCACCAGGAAGGAACCCAATCCCAACATAAAAGACATTTCATGGTCCCACATCAGGAAAATATCTCCCATTAATGCAGCTACTAAGGCTGTAAAGAAAACTATCCTGAAATTTCTGGCATAAGCAAAATAAAAAGATGCCAGGCTGATCATGATAAATGGCTTAGTAAACAACTTTAATGGTGAATCCAGATATACTCCAGTCAATTGTAGAAGAAAAATAATGACAAACAAGTATGGAAAAAATCTTTTCATGAATTCAGGGTTAAATGTAAATCTACTATGATTATTGAATGCTACATAAGAAGTTAATTGCTCTTATCACCCTTAGGTATAAATCTCATCCACGACAAATAAAGGGTAAAAACCAATTCATATAGAGAGATCCTGAATAAATTCTCGTTCATTCAAACATTAAAATTAATTGAATCATAATCAAAACACATGAAAAAGCTTATTATTTGTTTGCTCGCAATCCAATTCATGGCATGTTCTAATGAAGATACAGGTCCAATTGAAATGGAAGAAGAGGAAGAAGAAATGGAAATCACCATTGATGGAGATTATACTGGAACCTGGGATGACAATATATATACTTCATTTCCTATTTCTGCTAAAATCAGTGAAAGCAGAAAAGACTTTTACTCCGGTCCATTTTTCTATTCCCAGAATGGCTCCTTTGTACCTTGTTGCATGGACACTGGAGATAATGGGTCAATCTCATTTGAGGTGAAGGGTGATAGTATAATCAATTTTCAGTATGACCAGGATCTACAGTTTTACATGGGGGGATGTCCAGGTCTTTATAAAGGCAGTGGTACCATTAATTCCAATGGATGGTTGCTGATAGACTTCACCGGAGATGATTGTGATGGAACTCACGTTGGTGGAAAAATTGTACTACGTAAATAGCAACTCATTTATAAATTAAAAAAGAGGCTGCCTTACAACAAGACAGCCTCTCTGTAAATATTCAGTAATTATAAATTAATCATTTCTTGTGATGGGCCCGGATTTTTGCTTTTCCTTGCTTTTCTCCTCAAGTTCTTTCATACTGTCCTTCACTTCTGATTCAATATTTGCTTTAGCATTATTGAACTCTCTTATCCCTTGCCCCAATCCACGCATTAATTCAGGTATCTTTCTTCCTCCGAATAACACCAGGATGATAAGTGCAACTACAAGAATTTCTTGTGGTCCCATTCCAAATATTAGGTTGAACATCTTTCTCAGTTTTTAATTTCAATAACAAATGTACACTTAATCATAGTGTATATCAAGCACATATGCCTGATTCTTATTTTTTTAGACCAATCTCCCTTAATCGCTCATCAAGATATTCACCAGCAGTGATAGGCTCATAAGCTAGTGGTCGATCTTCAGAAATACATGATTCAAGGCAATTGAGTTTCATCTCACTTTTAGGGTGTAGGAAGAACGGAATTGATAATCTGGGTACATGCCATTCCTCTTTCGGCGGATTGACTACCCGGTGAGTTGTAGACTTGAGGTAATTATTAGTCAACCTTTGTAACATATCACCTACGTTAATGACAATCTCATTTTCGCCGGGAACAATATCAAGCCATTCTCCTTCAGCATTTAATAGTTGAAGCCCACCTGCAGATGCACCTACTAATAACGTAATTAAATTGATGTCTTCATGCTGCTCAGCCCTTATGGCTGATCTCGGCTCCTCTGTTATTGGAGGATAGTGAATCGTACGCAATATGCTATTGCCTTTCTCAATCTTTTCCTTAAAGTAATCTTCCGGTAATTCCAAATGTATCGCAATGGCTCTCAACAGATGACTTCCCGATTTCTCAAATGACTTATAAAGCCTTTTACTCAGATCATAAAACCCTTCAACTTCTTTTACATCAACATTGTCCGGATATTCATGCTTTAATGGATCATCTGCTCTTACATATTGTCCGATCTGGAAAAATTCTTTGAGATCTGCTACAGTCGATTGTTTAGCATGTTCTTTGCCGAATGAAGTATATCCCCGTTGACCGGCCAATCCAGGCACTTCATAGGATCGCTTAATTGGAACCGGAAGTGAGAAAAACTCCTTTGAAGCTCTGTAAAATTCATCAACAAGTTCCTTGGGGATTCCATGATTGATCACTCCCACAAAACCCACCTGGTGGAAAGCCTGGCCGATTTTTTCAACTTCAGCTTTCTTTTCAGCTTCTGATCCATTGACAAATTTGTCAAGATCGATTAATGGTATGACTCTATCTGACATAATAATTGTAGTTACTCATAAATGTATTACAAGTTTTATTCCTAATTTCTTCTTGGCTTGTAACGAGATTGATCCATGATCTTCTGAGCATCCCGGACCATTAATAATTCTTCCATCGACATATCCGGGTTACGCTTCATATAAGATTTAATGATCTGCCATCCCATATAGTTCCCAGTCCTGCCTGGAGCCTCATCGGGCATACCCGGTGAGTTGGGACTCGTATTGATGTATTTATTGATGTCAATCATATTGGTCTCATAAAATAGCTCCTCCTTAAAGAAGAATGCCCACATTTCTTCTTCATTCTGTGAAACCCATTCCATCTGCTGGCTCGTATATTCCATGATTACTGAATCTGGTACAGAAGGCAATAAATGCTGAATAATGTAATGTTTCTTACCATTGTGGATCATCTGATCCAGCATTCTTGCACCTGGTGGAGGTCCCATAATCTCTTCCATTAATACATCCAGTATTTTCTTAACCATGTGGCTTTTATCAAATGACCGTGTAATATATTCTGAGAAAGCAGCTACACCAGGAGCAACCCTGGAATATGGAAAGTCTCTTCCGAGATACATATCCAGACCGATTCCTAATCCATCTCGTCCATTTCCATCTTCAAAAACGAAATGCTGGTAAGCATATTCAGTTATAAGAGTATAAACATTAGGTTCTGTCCATCGTGGGAAATAAAATTTCAAATTTTTAAAAGCTTGATTTAATTTTGGAACTGTTTCCTTATCAAATTCATTGTGAACCATCTGGACCGTATCCAATAAATAAGTGATACGCGGGTCATTTAAAAAATCAAACAATGAAGTTCTTATTGAATCCACGTTTTCTTCGTGATCAATCAAAGGAACCAATCTTTTAAAATACAATTCTGTAAACTCCGGATGCTTCTGTTTCAATTCCTGGTATCCCTTGACAGGATCATCAGCATCAATTTCCTCCAGCAATTGCTCATACCTGACCAGTTGATAATCAAGATTGATGTGGTCTGTATCCGGCTGAGGAACACCTGTTTCTGAATCACAAGAGTACATCATGATCAGACACAGTGAAATCATGAGTATGATTTTCAATTTTGACATTTTCAATCCTAATTTATGTGTGCACAAAGATGAAATTATTTAAGTTGTAATTTTGATTTTTACTTTCGCAAATGCATTAACGATTGATAATCAAGATTAATTTTATTTTTGCAGCCATTAAATCAACACCAAGAAATGGAAGGAATCGATATCACTCAGATTGAAAAATTTATAAATGATGCCCTGGCAGAAGATGTTGGGAGCGGAGATCATACATCATTGGCTTGTATTCCAGCAGATCAGAAAAGCAAAGCTAAGTTGCTGGTTAAGGATGAAGGAGTCATCGCAGGTGTGGAACTTGCCAAAATGATTTTTAAAAAAGTAGATCCTGATTGTGAGTTTGAATTATTGATCGAAGACGGAAAAGACGTAAGTTATGGTGATATCGCATTCTACGTAACCTGCAACTCCCAGGCCTTACTTAAGGCTGAAAGGCTCGTATTAAATACCATGCAGAGAATGAGCGGTATTTCCACCCTCAGCAGTAGATTCCACTTTGAAGTAGAAGGATATCCGGTGACCATACTGGACACACGCAAGACAACACCCCTGCTGCGATTCCTGGAAAAATGGGCTGTTAAGATCGGAGGGTGTTCCAATTATCGCGACGGTCTTTATGACTGGATCATGATCAAGGATAATCACATAGATGCATGTGGTAGCATTACCAATGCCATATTAAGCACCAATGAATACCTGGAAAAGAATAACCTGGATCTCGGTATTACAGTTGAGGTAAGAAACCTTGTTGAGCTACATGAAGTACTTGAAGTAGGAAAAGTCACACGCATCATGCTGGATAATTTTGAAATTCCTATCCTCGCAGAAGCCGTGGCTACTGTTAATCATCGATTTGAAACAGAAGCTTCAGGCGGGGTAACGCTGAGACGCGTAAGAAAAATTGCCAAGACCGGGGTAGATTATATTTCAGTAGGCGCTCTTACGCATTCTGCAGGATGTCTTGATCTGAGCTTGAAGGTGGTTAAAGAGTAAATATGGCTGAGTCATTTCTTATCAGAGATGTATTCAATATAAACAATGTTGTTAAGCTGGGGCAAGAAATCAAAGAGACCTATCCCGAATTTGATCTTGACACCTATAAGTCTAGATTACTGCATTTATTATCTGAAGCTACATTTTCCGAAAGGAAAAAAGCCATCACAGATTGCCTCATAGAACTCCTTCCATCGGATTACTTAAAAGTCATTGAAATTTTACTTGCTTGTCTTCCTCCCGCTTACGAGGAAGAATCACTGGACAGTGACATGGATCGATTCATTGTAGCTCCGATGGCCGAGGTCGTTGCTAGAAAAGGGCTTTCACATTTTGATGCATCAATGCAAGCATTATATCAGATGACTAAGACTTTTACTGCTGAATGGGCCATCAGACCTTTTATAGAAAAATTCCCACAAGAATCACATAACCTTCTTATGCAATGGGCTGGAGATCCCAATGCACATGTAAGAAGATTGGTTTCTGAGGGTACGAGGCCATACCTACCCTGGGGTAAAAAATTATCCATTACGGAAAAAGATCCTGAGTGGTCTCTCTCTATTCTTGAACGATTGATCGATGATTCATCAAAATACGTAGTAACTTCTGTTGCCAATCACCTGAATGATCTTACAAGAAAACATCCTGGTGAAGTTTTGATTTCACTGAATAAATGGAAGGGTAGAATACATAATCATAAACCCATCCCATTCTTTAAGAAAGCATTGAGAAACCTAATTAAGGCGGGCAATACAGCTGCATTAGAATTAATAGGGTTTTCTTCAAACGTTCAGGTTAGAATTGATGGTTTGTCATGTCTTCCGCAGATAAAAATGGGAGAAAAAATGGAATTTACTTTCGACATTCATTCCACAGCCGACAAATCTCAGGAAATATTGATTGACTTCATTATCCATTTTCACAAAAGCAATGGTAGCCTTCTTCCCAAGGTTTTTAAGTTGACATCATTTACCCTTTCAAGTGCATCTTCCAAGTGCATCTCTAAATCTTTTTCATTCAAGCCCATTACCACAAGAAAATATTATCCAGGACCACATAAACTTGAAATAATGGTCAATGGAAAGGTCATGGCTAAAAAGAAATTTACTCTCATAAATCCCTGACAAGGCTCCGAGCCCTGTCAGGGATATTCCTTATCTTTTCAGAAATTTCTCTATAGTGAAAAGAAGAAACTTTCTTAAGAATACGGTGGTAACATCAATCGGTGCTACTGCTCTATCTAATTCCAACTTCAATCTTTCGCCATATCAATTGTCATCAGATGGTCAGGATATTGTTGTAATTGGTGCAGGAGTATTCGGAGTATGGGCTGCATATCACCTCCAGAAATCTGGAGCCGAGGTAACTCTGGTTGATGCATATGGTCCTGGAAATGCCAGGGCAAGTAGCGGAGGAGAATCTCGCATATTAAGATCTGATTATGGAGATCGATTAATGTACTCCAGGATGAATATCAGGTCATTTGACCTCTGGACCAAATACCAGGAAGAATGGAATGCATCTTTTATGTATCCCTCAGGAAGGCTGACATTTTATGATTCAGATGCAGAACCAAGATTAAAAAAAGTGCAATCATCATTAAAAGAGCTGGGAGTAGTATCAGAAATTCTCAAGGGAAAGGAGATTCAATACAGATGGCCCCAGGTCAATGCTTCAGGAATTGATCTTGCTGTTTACTACGCTGGTGGAGTTGGAGGTTCATCCTTAATGGCTCGCGAAGCATGTAGGGTTGTTTCAGAACAATTTGAAAAAATAGGAGGAAAGTTGATTATAGGTCGAGTTCAGGCAATTCCTAAAAAAGGTTCCTATGATGTATCGATGGAAAATGGAGAAAAACTAGTTGCTGATAAATACATATTCGCATGTGGACCATGGATGGGAAAGGTGTTTCCGGAAATATTTGCCGAAAGGCTAAATGTATACAGGAGAGATGTATTTTTCATAGGGACTCCTGCCGGGGACAATCGATTTTCACATCCTCAACTACCTATATTTTCATTTAACAATAAGGAGAATTCCCGATATTATGGTATGCCTGACCTAAGAGGCCTGGGAGTAAAATTCGCACCATGGCCTGATCTCAACTCTATAGATATGGACTTTGATGACCGGATGAATCACCCGATTGAGGTTAATCGATTACGAAATTTTCTTTCTCAAAGGTTTCCTGAACTGGTCAATCAGCCGATTGTCGGTGGAAAGGTATGTCAACTCACAATGAACGAAGACAGTCATTTCATAATAGACCATCACCCTGATGATTCCAAGATATGGTTTGCCTGTTCTGGTTCCGGGCATGCATTCAAGCATGGCCCAGCACTGGGTGAATATATTTCAAATCGAATCCTTAATAATACCTCCCTTCCGGAATACGATGAAGCATTCAGGTTGAAAAAAGTGTAGTTCGATGCTTCGAGTAATTCCACTACGTAATGTTGCACGTCCACACGCCACACATCCAGGAGCTGTTAATTTGAAACATTCTAAAAAAATAGTTGCACTCAAGGACGCGTACAACAACTATTGTATACTTTTGCAAATCATTGAAAGAAGAAAAGCTAAGATATGATCAATATCACTCTACCAGACGGTAGTAAAAAACAAGTAGAAGCGGGAACAACAGCAATGGATGTGGCTCGCTCAATTAGTGAAGGACTTGCGAGAAATGTTCTTTCTGCATCCATAAATGGAGAAGTATGGGATGCCAATCGACCAATAAATGAAGATGCTACGCTTGTTCTTCATACCTGGAGAGATAATAAAGGGAAATCAACATTCTGGCACAGTTCTGCACACGTGATGGCTGAAGCTTTGGAAGCCTTATATCCGGGTATTAAATTCGGAATAGGACCACCCATTGAAGTAGGCTTCTACTATGACGTCGATACTGGAGATTACAGCCTCACACCAGAAGACCTTCCTAAGATTGAAGCCAAAATGCAAGAACTTGCAAGGCAGAAAAATGAATATATCCGCAAGGAAGTGAGTAAGGAAGATGCCATCGCCTATTTTGAAGAAAAAGGCGATGAGTATAAATTGGAGTTGATCAGCGAGCTGGAGGACGGAAGCATCACTTTCTATCAACAGGGAAATTTTGTTGACCTGTGTAAAGGGCCACACATCCCCAATACTGGATCCATAAAGGCGATTAAGTTGATGAAACTGGCTGGAGCATATTGGAGGGGAGATGAAAATCGCAAACAGCTGACCAGGATCTATGGAGTAACTTTCCCGAAACAAAAAGAATTAACAGAATACCTTCACCTTCTGGAAGAAGCTAAGAAAAGAGACCACAGAAAACTGGGAGCAGAGCTGGAGTTGTTTATGTTTTCGGATAAGGTCGGATCAGGACTACCTATGTGGATGCCCAAGGGAACACAACTAAGAGAACGCTTACAGAATTTCCTAAGAGAAGAGCAGGAAAAGAGAGGATATAAAATGGTAATGACGCCACACATAGGTCATAAAAACCTCTATGTCACTTCAGGCCATTATGAAAAATATGGTGAAGACAGTTTTCAGCCCATTCACACTCCCAGAGAGGGAGAAGAGTTTTTATTGAAACCAATGAACTGCCCTCACCATTGTGAGATCTATGGCAATCGTCCTCGATCTTATAAGGAATTACCCATAAGATATGCTGAATTCGGTACAGTATACCGATATGAGCAGAGTGGAGAATTACATGGGTTATCACGTGTACGTGGTTTCACCCAGGATGATGCTCATATTTTCTGTACTTCCGATCAGCTGAAGGATGAATTCCTGAATGTCCTTGACCTTACCAAGGTTGTCATGGATAAAGTAGGATTTACATTCACCGCTCAGATTTCATTAAGAGATCCTGACAAACCAGAGAAGTACATCGGAAGTGATGAGAATTGGGAAGCAGCTGAAAAGGCCATCATTGATGCGGTGGGTGAGACAGATCTGGAGACCGTTACTGAGTTGGGTGAAGCAGCATTTTATGGCCCTAAGCTTGATTTTATGATCAAAGATGCCCTTGGACGACAATGGCAATTGGGAACCATTCAAGTAGATTACAATTTACCAGATAGATTCGAACTGGAATACATAGGAGCTGACAATGCCCCTCACAGACCAGTTATGATCCACAGAGCTCCATTCGGATCAATGGAACGTTTTATTTCAATCCTGATAGAACACACAGCCGGAAAATTTCCATTGTGGTTAACCCCGGATCAGTATGCCATTCTACCTATTAACGATGACCTTGTAGAACATGCAAGAGGAATTGAAACACAACTGGCAAGTCAGGATATCCGAGGATTTATCGATGACCGTACAGAATCTATTGGTCGAAAAATCAGAGACACGGAGTTAAAGAAGGTTCCTTTTATGCTGATTGTAGGGAACAAGGAGGCGGAATCAGGAAAGGTTTCTGTAAGAAAACAAGGAGAAGGAGATATCGGTAGTATGACGGTGGATGAGTTTGCTGCTTTCATGAAAGAGCAGATGGATTAATCGTACTGAATCCCACACCCCGTCTTGTGCGAGGACGTGCAAGACAACATTGGCTGTTGTTTCGCGCGTCCCCGCGCGAAAATGTGACAACACCTTCCCAATCTTCCTTGCGTAGGAGCGATTCTTTCATTTTATGCGTTCACATAAAAACTACTTAGGATGAAAGATTTAATTGTGCTGATAATATGTTGCTTTTCTATTTCGATTGTCAATGCTCAGCTCAATAACAATCCAAAGATTGATTTTGATATCCGGATAGGATATGGTATCCCTTCTGAAGCAAATACCAATTCCGGGCTTTCTTTCGGGCTTGAACCCAGATACTGGTTGGGTGACAACATGAGTTTTGGGTTGAAAGCCGACTTCCAGGATTTTGGTACAAATCTGGCAGACATAGGGGTTGGTAGATTTAGCTCTTATATGTTAACTGGAGATTTCTATTCATCTGATGATGTTGCTGATCGACTCTTTGGTGGGTTGGGATTGGGTCTATTCAAGAGTGGCTCTGTATCAGGATTTTTTGGGGAAACAGACTCCGGAGATCTTAATTGGGGGATAATGGGTCGAGTTGGATACCTCCGTCAACAGGTCAGAATCAGTTTCGAATACAATGTGGTACTAAATGGTGACGCCTTTATTTATTATGGTTTTCATTTTGCCTGGAGTCCGTTTTAGCAAAAACGATTTGTGGAATGTACAAACCTCGAAGGTTTGACCGGTTATATCTTAAAGTCATTACTTGCGCACGATGTATACCTTTCCAGAATCACTTACTCCATCGTGATTCACTTTATAACCTGAAATAATTGCACAGTCACCTGAGATTGCAGTATCAAATCCTATTTCATCATTATTATCGGCATCTGATGCCAAAAACTTGGCTTGTAGATACCATTGGTCTCCAATCCTTTTGTAAAAATATGCAGCCCCAGCAACAATTCCATTAGTCAATGCCGGAGCACCAACAATTAATGAGGTTCCACTTACATCCAGTGATGCTCCAAAATATTCTGAAGGAAGATATTCAGGGGGATAGATCCTTTCAATCATATCCCAACTACTTGTAAATTCAAATATCTCAAAAGCACCACCACGATCAGGATTTAGAGGATTCCATCCCAATCGAATTCCTACATAGATATACTTGTGATCTACATCTACTGCCGATCCAAAATGGAGGTCGGAGGTATTAGACCTAGTTAGTTTCTGAATAAAATTCCAAGATCCCATTTGTTTATGGTAAACATACACTGCTCCTTGATTACTAGTGTTAAGTAAAGATCCTACTACAGCAACTGTATCATAAATCCCAACACTAAACCCGTAAACATCTCCAACTACTCCATCACCATCTCTGTCAACGGTAGCCGTCTGACTCCAGGTAGTTCCAGACCTTTCAAATATTCCTACATAATCTGAAGCACCCACAATAGCCTCATTTGCTTCAAGATCAATGCTTTTTATTGATGTTGTATTATTGAATCCATCATCGATACCTAATGTCTGTGATAACATCCATTCCATGCCATCATATCTATAAATCTTTACCGAATCAAAAGCACTCACCATAGCATAATCCTGAGTAATGGCTACATGATCACCAAAAGATAATGCTCCATGTAAATTGGTAAAAATGGTATCTATTTCCCATGATACAGCACTTTTCTTTATGATGTAAGCTTTATCCTGACCTGGCTCTCCAATGATTATCCATTCACCTTCAACATCAATACTTTTTCCGAAATTTCCATTAATCATAGGTGTTTCAGAAGCAATAAAACTATTTTCGTTTACTTCATTATTCAAAGTACCCCACTGATCAGGGCTAAATGTCAAAGACACCCATTCCGTGCCATTGTATCCCTCAAAATCCTGAGAATCCGGATTCCACCTGATGGTTCCCGCTACAGCAGGAGCATCCTGAACTGTACCCACCTGGACACCTCCGTCAATAATGACTTTTTCGGTTTGAGAATAGTTTACGTTAAAACAAAATAATAGAAACAATAGTGGAAATAGTCTCGCGGTTTTCATGGCTCAGAGATTGGTTTTTTGAAATCAGGTGTAAAAGTTAAGGTAAATCATTGAAAATCAATAAGAATAGCTCAAATATTATTAACCGGTAAAATTCTATTGATAGAAGGCCTAATCTCCCTTTTAACTCGAAACAGTCGTCGGTCTGCTTTTTACGGTCTCAGTGTTTCCGCGAGAAACCATATTCTTTTATTTGTTTCTCTCAAAGTCGTAAAAATCGAAAAGTTATTTCTCAACCGGCTTTATTTTAAAATCAAGCGTACTGAATCCACCCCCCTCAAAGTGTTCAATCCTAAAATTATGATTCCCCCCGATTTCTATATAAATTGAATCTGTAGCTGGAACGTGGATGTCCCAATGGTCTAGTCGCATTTCATCATCAACATAGAATTTCACGCCATCGTCACTGGTGATCTGAATGAGGTATTTACCCGGATCAAAGGTTGCTGATGCTTCTGCAAAGGTTCCAAAGCGATCGGGATGAACATTTCCCCCTGGGCTTCTCCACCAGGTGTAAGCCAGTTCATAAGTCTGCTCTGTGTGGTCTGGATTTAAATTATTCAATTTTCTGAAATTGCTGTAGTTGTCCAATGGGTGATTTCCCTCCGAATAGGAATACCATTTCACTTTCCAGCTGATGGGTTTGTCATACCTGGAAAAGGAAAACAAATAATTCTCCCCGTCTCTTTCAATACCCATTTGATCAATGAAATCATTACCCTGGAATAATAATTTGAGGGTTACCAGGTCCTCCTCAAGATCCCTAATAACCAAAATGGTATCATTAATATTTCCTCCCTCACTTGAAACACTTCGGATTCCCTCCATAGATTTAATGCTCCATTTCCCTTTAGGTCCCATCACAGATAATTCAAGGGTATCTTGACGGATGTTTTGTAACCAGATTAATGGGTAGGAATAATTATATGGACCCCACTCATTAACGAGAATCTTATCTCTCCCTTCCTGTTGAATGTGATTGATGGCATCCAATCCACTTTCAAGCTTGCCCGGAATGTCATATTCCTCACGTCCTGAATAATTGGTGTCCAGCATTGCAGTATTCCTGATGTCGTACTTAGTTTTAAGCCCCAAAAAATCATTTCCTCCAATTCTATATTCCCTGGACGATACATCTCTCTTCTGGGCAAATCCCCATCCTTCCGGCTGCGAGACTCTTTCCCACAATTGAATTCCGATTGAATCCTTTACAAATTCATTATCAACAATGGTGTTATTATTACCATGTTCTATCGCGATACCATGATGATTATTTTCAAAGTAATTGTCAGCGATATATGTATCATAACTATATCCTCCCCAGATTCCATATCGACAATCTACCATTTTATTACCAATGATGATATTGCTACTGAAGGTCACTTCAATGCCATTCGTCGGAGCATAGGAAAAGTCATTGTGAGCTATCAGATTGTTATTACACCCGCTTTCTCCTGAGTCCATGGTTTCATTTCCCGCCCATAGGAAAAAACCATCCCCGGAATGGGTCGCTGAATTATAAGCAAAGACATTATCAGAAGACTG
>JABDLO010000243.1 GCA_013002995.1 Saprospiraceae bacterium
ATTGAAGAGGGTTGAAACATGAAACCTAAAAACTAAATCATAGCTATGGAAATGTTCATAGCTAAAAAAAATCCTCATGCTCCGTTTGATAGAAAAATAAGAGTATTTTGAAAAAATCTATCAAAAAGCTTGAAAGACAACATAGAAGGACACAGAGTAATTATATACTTCGGAACTTTAAACAAACTCCGTACCCTCAATTTAGATTTTTTCTTATTTATTCCATTATATTTTACCAAATAGGTAAAGAGGGCACTGAGGAATACATTATTGTATACATGAAAACCTATCCCCGAGATCTGCTTGCCTCAGTGGTATTAATTTTTTATCTGTTCTATTATGTTTTGCCTTCGAAGCACAGAGACCACAAAGATTTAGTGATTTTCAAAATCTAAAATCTAAAATCTAAAATCTAAAATCTAAAATACCTTCTTAGTCAGTAAGGTGAGCAAAGAATTGTGGGTGTTCATTGATGAAATCCTGGTAATGTACCGGAGAGATGAGGAAGCGAATTTTTTTTCCAAACTTTCCTTTTTCCTTGAGTGTGATGGTACCCAATTTTCTCAGTAACAAGTCCCTTTCTTTTATTTTTTCTATATCGAGATATTGATATCTGTATGTTTTAAAATAATTGGATACATAGACACCATCAGCAGCCATATCGACCCTTTTGAGCGGAAGCAGAAAAAAGTATATCAGGAATAAGAAAAATAGGAAGATTCCCAGGAATCCAAATCTTACTACAGGTCCACCTCCGAATGGAAGGAAACCATCCTCTACAAATAGGAAAGCTATAGCCATCAATCCAAAAAAGGTTATCCATGCCGCAGGGATAAACATTTTTAGAACCATCGTGAAATTAGAAGATACTCTGACCATATCAGGGAGTTTTCATGAGTTCTTGTTCTCGTTTCTTATGAACCCTTCTGGATATCCAGATGCTGATTTCATAAAGGAAGAAAACTGGAATTCCTATCATAAACTGAGTGATGATATCCGGGGGCGTAATGATCGCTGCAAGAATTAATATCACCACGAATGAATGCTTCCTGTATTTCTTCAGAAATTCCGGAGTAACAAGTCCGACCTTGGAAAGGAAGAAAACGACAATCGGCAACTCAAATATGATCCCTGCAGGAATGGTAAACATGGACATATATCCCACATAAGATTTTAAACTCACCTCATTCAATACGGAAATATCAGCACCCACAGAAAAGCTTCCCAGGAACTTAATCGCAAATGGTGATATGGCAAAATATCCAAATAGGACTCCCGTTACAAACAACAGTGAACATGTTAAGACCATACCTCTTGCAGCTTTCCGCTCATTCTCATATAAGCCTGGCTTAATAAAAGACCAGAATTGATTGAAGACGTAGGGAAATGCAGCAATGAAGCCCATCCATAAACCAACTCGAATGGCCGTCAGAAATTGCTCGTCTAGTGTAACAGTCTTTATAGGTAAGTCAGGTGGATTGAAGCACATGGCTTCAGATATCGAACAGAATACCTTGTAAGTCAGGAAATCTGCTTTCTTAGGAGCAAATAGGATTTTCTCGAATACCCACTCCCTGAATACAAATACAAAAATCGCAAAGAATACAATTGCCAATACCGATCGCACAATATGCCACCTTAATTCTTCAAGGTGCTCGAGAAAACTCATTTCTCCTTCTTTAGTTTTTTTCTTTGGTGACATAATTTAAATTAATCGGACGGCAAAGATAATACGGAGGAAGTAGTATGCGGGATCAATTGGTCGATTTTTTATTAATACCCATCTCATATCTGATGAAACAGGGTCTGGAAGAAGTTATTTATTATTAATTGTAAAAGATTACTTTTACCTCATATTCTGCTAAATGGGACTGGTTGCATATCTGATTATATTCATCGTTAGCCTTGGGGCATTACTCTACGCTTCTGATCGCTTTGTGGCAAGTGCAGAGAATATTGGATTGGCATTTGGAGTGCCGCCTTTTATCATAGGTGTAACTATAGTTGCTTTTGGAACTTCTCTACCGGAATTGGCTACCAGTATTGCATCAGTTTACAGCGGCTCTTCCGAGATCGTGATCGGTAATGTCATGGGATCTAATATTACCAATATCCTCCTGATCCTTGGTGTTACCTCCTTTATTGGAAATGGTATCAAGTTGGACTTCGATGTCATGGACATTGATATGCCTTTCTTGTTCTGTTCTGCCTTCCTGTTATTCTTTGTGTTAAGAGATTTTAATTTCGGCGGAATGGAAACATCCATTTTCCTGCTTGCCCTGGTTGTATTCCTGGTCAATTCCCTGAAGGTGGAGAAAGAAGATGAAACGCTCAGAAGAAAAGCCAGGAATCTGGATTATATCGTCCTGGTCGGTGCAGCAGTATTGGTCTACTTTGGAGCGACTTATACAGTCTATTCACTAGAGGAAATAGCAACCATATTGAGTATTCCTCCGCATATCATTGCCTTAACGGTTATTGCTCTCGGTACTTCACTTCCGGAATTGGTTGTGAGCCTTGCAGCCATCAGGCGTGGCAAACACGCAATGGCGGTGGGCAATGTATTGGGATCTAATATTTTTAATACATATGCAGTAATGGGAATTGCTTCTCTCTTTGGTGATATTACAGTTCCTGAATCAGCAGTAGGATTTGATATGATGATCATGATGGTCGCTACCTTATTGTTTGGGGTTATGTGTATCGGTGGCCACGTTAGTAAATGGGAAGGGGGAATGCTGATCGTGTTTTACCTGTATTTTATCAGTGAGAGCGTAGGGAGCGTACTTTAGTTATACTATAATGGCTAATAATATTTTCGTTTTACTGGCATTAATCTAGTATTTGATCTTTTTAAAAATTGAATTGATTCCTCCATATCAGAATTGCTTTTATGAACACTGTCAGTGGAAAAGGACAGAACTACATTAAGAAATAATTTTCAATTGAAGGTTCAAATTTGGATTAATAACCATCTCATATTAATAATCCTGACAAGCCAAAATATCCTTGTGAAGAAAAGGAAATAATCAGATAAGACAGAATGATTACAGAAATAACACTTAATGAGACTACTCTCATCCTCAATCTCTATATTGTGAAGGTTTCTTCCGGTAGCGGATAATAAATGAGTAAGATTTTGAAGCAATAAAGAAAAAGGAATTTAAGAATAAACACTATCTATGAATAAGGGTGATGTCTGAGAAGCATTGCCCTTTTTCTTTAGTGGCCAGTTGACAGGGCCAGTTGACAGGGCCAGTTGACAGGGACAGTTGACAGAAATACTTAGAAGTATCCAAGAAAGACTAACATTGAATTTTGAGATTGTTAATTGTTAATTGTTAATTGGCAAGATTGGAATTTCCAGATTTCAAGTTTTAGCTCATTTCTTAAAGCTTACGATTAAAAAGTAAACACATAAACGAATAAACACTTAAACTTATATCTTTGCTGTTCATCAAAAAAATACAACATGCTTGGTGATTTAATGGGCAATATGCAAGACAAGCAGAAAGCCATGCAAGAGCAATTGGCAACAGTTGAAATTAAGGAATCCACTGATGGAATAACCATAACAGCAAATGGAACGAGTGAGATCCTAAATATTGATATCGATCCTGCACTTATGGAGGATAAAGAACAATTGGAAGACCTTCTTGTCGTTACTATGAATAAGGTCATGGAACGGGTTGCTGCTACTGAAGCCGAAATGTCTCAAAAGATGATCAGCGACTTACTTCCTCCAGGTATGGAAGGATTGTTCGGTGGATAACTGAAAAGTGCAAATGAATTTTATGATTAAAAGGCTGATACTATTATTAATTCTTCTGCCATCTATGATGTATGGACAAGAGGAGTCTGTGATGTATACTTTTGACGATTGCGACGGGACGGATATAGGTACACTCAATGCAACAGCTGACGTTCAAGGAAATCCTGATTGTGGCTGTGGAGTCATCGGAGATGCCCTGGTGATGGACGGAAACAATGACAGGGTTAATGTACCAGATACAGCGAGGATGTTATTTGAAGATGATTACACAGTATCCTTTTATTTTCAATCAAGCAACGTTTCTAACACGACTGATATTTTTTCATTCAGGACATCATGTGATGTAGATTCTACATTGTCGATTAAGTATATTCCTGTATCCAATTCAATCCGTGTCGAGATCGCAGAAAACTTTAATAACATCATTGACCTGGCTTCGCCACTACGGGATAATGCATGCTGGCATCATGTAACACTGACTAAGTTCAACCTGATTTATTCATTATACATTGATGGAGTATTACAGGATGAAGTGCTCGCAGGTCGACGGGTTCCCTTTGGAAGAAACGCCAAAATATGGATAGGAAATAGCCCTTGCCTGGCATTTACCGAAGACCGCATCATAGGGAAGGTTGATGAACTTGAAATCCGCAATACTGCATTGTCTTTGAATGAAGTAGCTGCAAGCTATGTAATGCCCGATAGGGTTATTACGAGAGATACAACCATCTTTTTTGGTAATACTATCCAGATTGAAACCGGTCCTACCTGTGCCAGTTCAATACAATGGAATCCGGATGGTGACCTTGATGATGCTACCATTGCTGATCCCACCGTAACTGGCACCAGGTCTGAAACTTATGTTGTCGCTTTTAATGATAACAATTGTGTAGCTACAGATTCAGTACGTGTCAATGTGGTCGATCCCAATGCACTTCAATGCGAAGACCTTTTATTGCCCAAAGCATTCTCTCCCAATCAAGATAACCTCAATGACATTTATAGGATAAGCAATGTATTTATTATCCAGGACCTGATAAGCTTTGAAGTGTTCAACAGATGGGGAGAAAGAGTTTTTATAACAGTAAATAAAGATACAGGATGGGACGGGAGTTACAATGGGCAGGAAGTTAATCCTGGTATGTACATTTACAAAGTAAAATACACGTGCGAAAACCAAGAGTTTGTCAAACTAGATAACTTCACTGTACTCAGATGAAAAATATATTCAATTTAGCATGGATCATTGTCGTACTTGGTTGTGGGTTCCTTTCCTGTAAAGGTGATAACTCTATTAAAACTGAGAAAACTTCTATATCTGTAGACAATGATTCTGGAGATCAAGTGAAAAATTCTAATGAATCCATCGAAGAATCCATAAAAAAGGAACCTGTAATTGATGTTCAGAATAAACCTGGAGAAGATAAGAATCAAGAAGAAGTAAAAATATTGGCAATTGATAACAAGCCACAGGCAATCTTGCAGGAAAAGAGTAAAAGCCAAAAAATGGGCGTCATTACTTTTGAAGAAAAGGTTCATTATTTTGGCAAGATCCCTCAAGGTGAGGTTGTGTCGAAAAAATTTAAATTTACAAATACAGGGGATGCCCCATTGAATATTAAGAGTGTGGGAGTGACCTGTGGTTGTACAGCTCCCAGCTATCCATTTCTGCCTATAGGGCCAGGGGAAGAGAGCCATATAACTGTAGAGTTTAGAAGTGTAGGGAAGATGGGCAGTCAGAACCAGACTGCTACAGTCAATACTGATGGAACTCCTTCAAGTGTTTTACTACGTCTAAGTGGTATTGTAGTTCCTAAAGGTGATGCAGATCCATCATCTGATTAACGTTACATCACCTTTAAATTCAATGGTCTCGTTGTCGAGGAATCTTACTCTTGCAACATAGACGTATACTCCCGGTTGAGCTCTTGAACCATTGTAGTCTCCATCCCATGCATTGTCTATGGAATTGTCAGGAGTGAAATTTTCTCTGCCAAAGACCATATTACCCCAACGATCGAATATCTTGAAGTATTCCACAAATGTAACTCCCGATCCTGTCACCAACTCAAATTGCTCGTTGAAACCATCCTGATTAGGGGAGAATATATTGGCCGTATAAATATTGCGTCGCTTGCTGACCCGAACTTCAATTTCATCTGTATCAGTACATCCATTTTCATCAACTACCTGTACAATGTAAGTTGTATTACTACTGGGATTAACTGAAATCACCTGGCAATCAGCAGTCATACAAGCAATACTGTCTACCGGAGACCACAATATTGAATCAATAGAAAAAACGCTACTTATATCTGCACTAATAGGATCAGAGGCCTCTCCGAGTGAGATTTCGATATCTGGGCCGAGATTTACAACCACTTCTTCAGGTTGATCTATATCTACTTGATATTCAACACTACATCCGGCAGAATCAAATACAGTAATATTATAAGGACCTGCAAATACTTCAACACAGCTATCGATCGGAAACCTGATACCCCTGTTTATGGTAAAAGTATAATTGTTGCCTGTACCTCCCGAAGCACTTTCTACCTGGATACAAGTCTTACCACCAAAGCATTCAGGATTCTCGGGTTGAGGAACAACAGCTTGTACCGGTTCTGGGGAGGTAAGTGTATAACTTTCTATGTCTGTGCACCCACGGCTGTCTGTAACTGTGACGAAGTAAGTACCATCACTTAAAAACCCGGCTATCGGCCCATCGGACACGTCATTTGTCCATTGAAAAGTATAACCTGGAGAGCCACCCTGTGCCACAACGCCTATCTGTCCCTCTCCGGGATTGAAACAAGTGAGATCAACAGTAGTGCCTTGATCTATATCTAAATATAGACTATCAGGTCGTACTAAGACTACAGAATCAGTATTGGAACAATTATTATCATCTGTAATGATGACGTAATATGTACCTTCTCCCAATCCTGAAAGGGTAGGCCCTGTAGATCCATCGAACGTCCACTGATAAGAATAGGAT
>JABDLO010000257.1 GCA_013002995.1 Saprospiraceae bacterium
GTCTGTACATACCAGGGCACATGATTTTTAGAACTGAAATTCAAATATCTGTTACTAAACTGTAAGGTGCTGTCGACCGCTCTATCCATATGCACCAATTCCGGTCTGATGGCCAGTGTTGTACTGGTTTCTATTTCTCCTGCATGGACATCATTCTGAGTATCCGTTAAAGGGTCAATATCCGTATCACTGGTCTCTCCTGTGTCCACACAAACAAAAATACCAGAATCTCGATTGATCATCTGAGCAGCGTAGTTTAAGGTAGGTGCATTGTCTCCATGTCCGTTGATCATGATGATCTTTTTTATACCCTGGCGAGCGACGCTCATGCCTATGTCATAGATAAATCTTGCCATAGACTCGTTGGTAATGCTTATTGTACCTGGAAAATCATCATGGTGATAGCTCACCCCATATGGTACAAGAGGCAATACCAATGGTTTGGGATCACTGCAAGCCTCTGCCACTTTCTGTGCAAGAAATTCTGCATCAAAAGAATCTACATCAAGAGGAAGGTGATGTCCATGTTGCTCAATCGCACCTACCGGCAGTAATACCGTATCTACTTCTTTTATTTTATCCTCTGCCTCTTCCCAGGTAAGATGCGCCCACAGAAACTCTTTTGTCCTTGAAGTTCCTTTACGCACTTTTGAAGGCATGGACTTTTTATGACGAGGAACTTCAGCTTCAAATGAATACGGAGCTTTCATCTCAGGATCTTTTAATAAATCGAAAGTCTGCCATTTTTTTGCAACCCGATGGACCGCTCCATCAGCATATTTTAGATAAATCTTGAATAATGGTTGTCGGAGGTCTTCAGGTATGCCATCAATATGACTTCTTTCTTTATCGAATCGGAGGTGCATAATTTCAGGATGTGCCTTCGCATTGGATTCAAATATGCCCATTTGTGAAAGCATGTAGAATAAGTGGGAAGCATCCGGACCCAATTGTTTTACTTTGCTGGATTTTAAATCAAGAAGTCCACTCTCTATCTGATGCTCAGCGTATCCGCAGTTGGAAGGGTCAGCATTTAGAACTGTTAACATACCAATGATCCGTCGACATTTTTCACATTTCCCGCAAGGTATCATCCTCCCATCCTTTTCATGAGTAGCATGACATGAAGTCTGGTGGTGCTGCAATAATGGATACCTGCTTACAAGGATCTTTAATATCAACATCTCAGACAACGGCCTGAGAATGGAAAACTGACTAACAGACCATCCTTTCTTTATAAAATATCGGCTCATTACTTCATCGAAAAATCGGCTCTGATCATACAAGCCATTGTAATGATGGATGCCATGTAAAATACTTCGTTGAGAACTATCGTATTCATCACCAATCACCATTCTGCCGATTCCATTCTTTCTAAGTAAAGGCAACACTCCAAATGAAAAAACAGCTACCGTCCACATCCTAATCGGATAATCATCTGCTCTTAATGTGGCAAAGTCTTTTCTTATAAAAGGCAGTTGCTTTAACATCCATGAAAAAATACGGTCAGAATTCAACCATACCCTTGCTGTACTTGGATCATTTTCCTTCATATACCTATAGGCATTCACCGCAGTAAACCAGTGCCTACCACTTTCATTTCCATAGATAGGATAAACATCTTTTCCGATCTCGTTCAACAAGCCGTATGAAAGAAGACTATCTTTCCCACCACTGGAAAGGATGCAATGCTTATTATGATCCAACTTCCAGAATCCCCACTCCAAAGTCTTTTCTTGATAAGTTGTATTGACAAAGAGTAAACTGGCTTGGGTATATCTATTCATTTGCATTACTGGCAGGTTTTGTGCAGCAGGAAGCAGAAATGCATTTGGTTCATAGATTTTCTTTACCAGAACTTCCCTGGAAGTATTCTCCATCATGTCAGTGATGAGTCTAATGTCCGTCTGATCCCACATACCATCAAAAATGATCTCCTTACAGAACAAGCCATAATTCAAGGCAACTTGTGATCCAATCACAGAAGCAAGGTTGATACTGTAACCATCTTCGGGATCAAATACTTCCTCCTCATATTTATAGACCAATTCATTGACCTCCGAAACATCCCCTTTTACTACCCGGTAAGGCATTTTTAACTTATTTGTTTCAATCTTGACGGGACCAATGATCAATTGATCAATAACCACTAATTCTGGTAAGTAAATATTTGAGGCAGATGATTCATTTTTGTGTTTATTGTTTTTCATGGCAACTTGGCTTAACGCTTCCAATACTTTAATATCTCATCACAGAGACCTGATCCTCCTTCCACCAGCACATCAAATGCCGGAATTCCAACTTCCTGACGAATGTCATCACAAGCAGGTTGTATTTCATCAGAAGTTAGATTTTCATGATTGACTGTTACAGCAACTACAGGCTTTCCGGACAGAATCTTAACAGCAGCTATCTGGTCACTCAAGGGATGCATGGGATAACCCGGAAATCCATCATATTCTTTTCTGGCCGGTGCATGTTGCATGACAACCATATCTGGGCGGCAAGCGGCTAATATTTCATGGCCCCCGGGATAAGCTGGATTCATGAGGCTGCCCTGCCCCTCTATGATGATGATCTCAGCTCCATCTTTCCATGCTGAGACTGTAGCATGTTCCAACTCTCCTGCAACAAAATCATTGACCAGGCTATCGAGTACCAGGCTGTATTTGGCTCCTTGCATCCACGCCGTCTGACCAGTGCCTACCATTTCTGCCTTAAATCCTCGTCTTCTCAGTTCATGAACCAGGATCCAGGCTGACGTCCGTTTTCCAACAGCACTATCGGTACCGAGAAATGCAATTTTTAGGGCATCAACTTTTTCTATATCACCACTAAAGAAATGCAGCTCTTTGCGATGTGGCGGTTTCCTTATATCCAGGAGCTGGATGTTATTCTTGGCAGCAGCTTCTGCCAATTCCCTGTCCTCAGAGAGAAAATCATGTAAGCCACATACAATGTTCATCTTTCGATTGATGGCCTTATAAACTTCTTCCCGCGCTTCCGACGATAAACGTCCCCCATCAGGAGCAAGCCCAATGATGAAATATTCTGGTGTAATACCAGCATGAATGGCTTTACCCATGGCCTCTTCAAGATCCTTAACAATCGGAATACCATTTGAACGGTTATCAAGTACTTCTCCTGCCTCTTTTCCGGCATATGTGGCATCGATCACTGATAGAACTTTGAATCGTTCTGTAAAACGAACAAGGCCGTGAGCGGTTTTCCCATTGGGTGTATTGAAAGCACTCTGACAATAAACAATCGCGGGAGTACCAATTGATTTTTTCATTAAATGATTTATTAAGGTGATTGTTTTTTATTTTCTACTTGTTAAGATCACAACTAAGCGATCATTCTGAATCAATTCAGGACTTGAAGGCTCAGCGAGAGCAGCCAGTCCCGCTGTTGAAGCCGGTAACACATTGAGGCCTTCTTTGTCTTTTAAAATTCTGGATAATTGGAGCATCTTTTTATCAGTGACGTCCCTTGCCCATCCTTTGGATTTTCGGATGGCTTCCAATGTAGCTTCACCGTCAAACGAATGCCAGTTGATCAATGGCTCATTGATCTCCGTTTCCCTGATCTTATATGGTTCCAGATCTTCGCAGGATGTTTTATTTTTAAGATATGCACTCACAATTGGATTTTTCCTAGCTGAGGACCCTGCTACCATCAAAGGTATTCTGGAAGTTTTTCCTCTTCTGTAAAGGCTCATAAAACCTTTATAAATACCAGTAAGTACCGTTCCATTGGAAACAGGGACAGCAACTACCTTGGGAGCGTCTCTGAGTTCATCGTATAACTCATTTGCAATTTGTGCATAGGCCTTCAATTGCAAAGTTGTATTTTCTCCTCCCGGATTGGCATCATAAAAATCCTGATCTACAGCAAATTTCTGGGATGCCATGACAGCATGCTCGTAATCTCCAGGTACTCTAATGATTTCTGCTCCATAATCTTCAATGTCTGAAATTTTCTTAATCGTGTAATTTTCAGGTATAAAAACCAAGCACCTTATTCCGGCATATTTTGCAGCCAATGCACATGCCATTCCGTAATTACCACAACTTGCAAGTACCATGGTATCATAACCCCTCCTCAAGGCATCTTCTGCTTGAGCAAATGCTATGCGGTCCTTTTGGGTACCTGTCGGGTTGCCTCCTTCGAATTTTAAATAAACCTGGCGTATCCCTAATTCCCTTTCAAGATTTCTGGCTCGGATCAATGGCGTATCACCAACTTCACTGTCGGCGATAAAACCAAAAGCCTCCAATCTATCATCTAGCGTTTCTGCCTTATTAACTAGTTTTTGATACTGTTGATTCAGTTCATCCTGGATACTGAAATCATCGTAATTATCCTCTTTCAACTAAGTTTAATTATCAGGTTATTAAATCAATAACCATGTAGACTTAAAACCATTATAAAGTCACATAAATTCAATAAGAAAGATAAATAATTTATAGGTCAAAGATTTCCGCTTGAATACTCATTGTAGCAATTTCAAAGATTGATTGCTTAAATCATTTAATTTTAATTTTTCCATGGTCACATCAAGATCACCTGGGTAAAAATTCTTTCACATACCCAATGTCCCATGACATTTTACCAAAAAACTTAAGTTAAAATGGGAATGTGTGAAGGTGATGAATAAATTGAGATAAGATATATAAGCTATTTGTTCAAAAATCTGGGGTAATACCTGTTATACTGGAGTGGTGTGGTTGTCACAAAGTCACTAACGAGTTCCATTTAATTAAATTCATAATTTACCACTCCACATCGGGCCCAGCTTCAGCCCATCGAGGAAAAGTCTCCTCCACAATCCTCCTAAACCTAGATAACAATGCCAGAGTCTGGATGATGTCCTCTTCTTTTTCAGGAAAGGTGTCGAGCATGACCCGCCAGGCTGCCATGCTGCGGTCGATGGCCAGCATGACGATCCGGGCAGTACGATTGGCATCGCTTTGTTCAGGGCCATCCCAAAAATCTTCATCCATGTCATCGATACCCTTGATCGCCCGTTGCATTTTTACACCCATAAAGAAAGTGTACCATTGGATGACCTCAGCCTGCTTGTTGACTTTCTGCCATAAGGCCACTGCGTCCTCCTCACTGGAAAGACCCATCTCTACCCATTGGATGGACTCGTGGCCTTTTTCCTTAAAAAAGCTTTTATTTTCTTCGAAAAATGAACGACTGCGGTCAATATATGATTGGTGGATTGTATTACAGCGTTCCTTCAAGCTGGTTGCCTTTTCGCTGGGTGGCTCCTCTTCCACTTCGGGCAGATTGTCGATGTCAATACCCATTTCCACTGCATGTTTGCGGACGAGTTCCAGAGCTTCAGCCAATCGCTTGCTGACATGTGTCCAAATTTCTTCATCGGTATAGTCTTTCTTTAGAGGGTCAATTCCTGCCTCTACTTCCATCTGGAAAGACATGCAACGATCTGTGTACTTGCAATGCTCACACCACCGGTCACACCAGTTGTGTATACCTTCTATATATGACTTGGACTCACTCAATGTTTTAGATATTAATTGACAATAATAATAGAAATTTTTGTTTCTGAGAGGTAAATTACCCCTGACAGGGCTTGGAGCCCTGTCAGGGGTTTATCTCATTCGGAAAAGAATAATGAAAGAAGATAACACCGTCAATCCCCCAATTACACCAACGGCCCAATAAATACCCATTGTATCAGCAAGTATACCTGTCAATAAAGCTCCTACGGCATAACCCAGGTCCCGCCATAACCTAAAAGTCCCGATGCTCTCTGCCCGTTGTTGAGGGTGAGTATAGTCGGCAATAGCAGCAAGGAAGGTTGGATAAACAATGGCTGTACCAATACCAAGAATAATGGATAGTAAAGCAAAATGAAGAAAGGTTGCTGCGTATATCATGAGAATTAATGCTAGTCCCTGGAGTAACATCCCCCAGAAAAGCATCGACTTTTTATTCAGGAGGTCAGCCATTTTACCCGTAAATAATTGTCCAAGTCCCCACACAATGGGATATAAGGCAACGATCTTCCCGATCTGCTCCAGGTCAAATGCCGCCTGGGCCAGCAGAATAGGAAACAAACCCCACACCATACCATCATTTAAATTGTTGACCAGACCGGCCTGAGAGATGGAACCAAGATTGGGATTCAACCAGGTAGTTTCCAGGAATACGTTCTTTAACTTGGGCACTGTGCTTGAAATGGTTTCCAGGCTCACATGGTGAACTGTATCTTTTACAAGCAACCAACTGGATAACAATCCCAGCACAACAAAGACTATTCCCAGGTAAAATGGATATGGCCTCAACCCGTATTCAGAAGCAATCCAGCCAGTTAAAAATGCAACCCCTCCAACCGCCAGATAACCTGCAGATTCATTCAATCCCATTGCCAGTCCTCGGTCCTTCTCACCTACCAGATCAATCTTCATCACCACCGTACTGGACCAGGTCAATCCCTGATTGATACCCAGAAGTACATTAGCAAATATGATCCACTCCCAGGCATTGGCATAAATCAGAATGAAAGGAATCGGAATGGCAATTATCCAACCGATGGTCAATAGATTCTTTCGGCCATATTTATTGGCGAGGGCCCCGGTGTAATAATTGGTAATGGCCTTCACCACTCCAAATACCATGATGAAAGAAAGAATGGCTGTCTTTGCAGCTATCAGGAAATCAGCTTCTGCAATCTCGGGAATGATCGTTCTTTCCAGGCCTACCATCCCTCCAACGAAAGCATTGATAATGACCAGGAGAACAAATTGCCTCCAATTTTCCTTCAGTCCCAACTCAATATTTGGCATAATGGATGATCTTGAAGATGCAAATTAAAAGAACATATAAAGAAGAATAAAATTGACAATTCATTGTATCTAAATCATATCAGTTTGGAAAATATCATATTGGTTATGTGAATTTCTAATTATAAACCAAACCTGAGTGTCAGAGTTAATCAAACACCAGTGGAAGTCTCAAGATAATTAACTTCATTAATACAGTTACATAATTAAATAGTACAACACTATTAAAAAATTGCTTCAACTAAACATGGTATTATTATACATTCATAATTATAGAATACAATCACATTTATTTTAGCATTCTTTGTAGTGATCAATTCTTGTCAATCTATAAATTAATAGTTATTCAAAATATTTTTATGATAAAAAAATATTAATCAATATTTTACAAGCAGGGATTAAAAAATCTTTATTTAAGGCTTTGTCTCAAAAACCAATACAAAACTATCAAAATGAAAAAACTAAGCTTATCATTCATTATTTTATGTCTGAGTACATTAATCCACTTTTCACATGCTCAAATTTCAGTTTTAGGTACTCCTGACGGAATTGCTGGAGAGTTCGCTACAATGCTTACCCTACCTGGTTATGAAGTGCCAATAGGCACTGATCGATTACTTTTAGTAACTGTGAGTTCTGACCTGACTCCTGTAAGTGTAACTTATGGGGGTAATCCTATGACGCCACAAGGCGGAGGAGTAAATCTATGGGCTTTAACATTAGGATCCAATATGGTCAGTAGCAATTTCGGTGATATTGTATTAGTTGTAGATGCTTCAGGAGGTTCACCTGCTGCTTTTTTAGGGATCAATGCCATCTCATTTAGTGGTGTTGATCAAGATAATCCTTTTGAAAACTACCAAGAACTGCCAATTCTCCCTTTTTCAACCTCTGCTACACTCACTATACAGAGTAACATAGATGATTTGGTTTACGATGCGATTGTAATTGGATGCCTCGATGTTTCTCAAGGAGGTGCTTGTTCAGTTCCACCAGATGCCACGCCTGATGTAGGACAGACCATTCAAAATGATCTCGCATTTAACGGATCAATTTTTAATGGTAGAGGCTCTACAAGTACTTCAGCAGGTGCTTTATCTGTGCCAGTATTCTGGGGATTTTCTGGAGAAACTATACAGCCTGAACCCGGAATTCATCTTGGTGGTAGTATTCGAAAATCTCCGCCACCCCCCAATGTTGGTATAAATACGGATAATCCAGAAAGAGATTTACATATAACTGACGTATTAAGGTTAGAACCCAGAGCATCAGAACCCAGCAACCCTAAAAAAGGAGATATTTACTTCAGTTCTACAACCAATAAGTTAAGAGTTTATGATGGGACCCAATGGCAAGACTGTTGGTAACCTAAATCGTTTCCCTTAGTGAAAAGTAAATCTTTTCATCAAGTATGTTTATAACCTTCTTTCCTTTTTATTCAATAAGTTTCAGTCGTTTAGTAATCTGTATAGTAGCAACAGGTAAAAGACTAAACCCAATGACTAACCCAAGGTATTCCCACGTAAAATTACCCAGACTTAAAACCTCCTTCAATACCGGAATATAATAAGCCACCACGACAATCCCAATGCTTAAAACCAATGCAGACCAGATGTATTTATTCCTTGTGATGATGTTATTAAAAAATGATTGATTTATATCTGTGAGATTAAATACCTGCCACAACTGAGCGAGGATCAATGTATAGAAAGCAAAGTTATTGGCAAGTACTGCATCCAATTCTAAGTATAATGATGCATACAATAATGCACCAATGGATGCCATGGTTATGAATAAAGCATATACAACAATCGATTTCCATCCTTCCCTGGTGATGATGGGAGCTCCTTTTTTACGTGGTGATTGCTGCATTACGCTTTCTGACTCCCTACAGGTACCAAGGGCAAAAGCCGGAAACACATCTGTGACCATATTGATAAACAATATCTGAAGAGGCAATAATGGCATCGGAAGGTTTGTAAAAAATGCAGATGCTACCAGTAGTATTTCACTTAGGTTACATGAAAGCAGATAGATCACAAAGTATCGGATGTTCTCAAGAATGCCCCTCCCTTGCTTAATGGCTATAACAATAGATGTAAATGCGTCATCTTTCAACACCAGGTCAGCGACCTCTTTGGCAGCTTCCGTTCCTCGCTTACCCATTGCAATACCAATGTCTGACTTTTTCAATGCCGGGGTATCATTCACACCATCACCAATCATCCCAACGGTCTGACCCATCGACTGATAAAGGTTGACCAGTTTTAATTTCTGTGCCGGACTTACTCGGGCAAAAACTGAGGTACGGATTAATTGTGCCTTTTCTTCATCCGATAACTTATGCTCCAGATCCAGCTTGCTACCATGAACGGCAGGACCGTCATGTTCATTCATGAGATTGACTTCCCTGGCAATATTTACAGCTGTTTTAGGGTGGTCTCCTGTAACCATGACCACCTCAATTCCTGCTTTGTGGCAAGTGTCAATCGCTGCCTTGATTTCTTTTCTGGGAGGATCCATAAAACCGATCAAGCCAAGCAAGACCAGGTTATGAGAAAAATCATCAACAACCTCATCAATGGTTGCATATGCCATGGCCAGAACCCGTATCCCTTTTTCCGATAAAGCATCCGCTTTTTGAATCCAATAAGAATGGTCTTGCAGGGGCACCAACCCATTTGCGGTAAGCACATAATCACTCTCTTTCAGAACCACTTCTACAGCACCTTTTACACATACGAGGTAATCATCGTTGTGATACTGATGCATGGTCCCCATCATCTTAATATCACTGTCAAAGGGAATTTCTTTGATCCTCGGAAACTTCTGATACAATGAAAGATAATCTTCGTGTTTTTCATCTGCCAATCTCAATAAAGCCACTTCGAGTGGATCACCAACATCATCTTCATCAGATTCTGTTTTCAGTGAGGCATTGTTACAAAGAACCCCTACTTCCAGGATCCTTTCCAGGATAAGATGGTCCTCATTATCCTTTTCCTTATCATTTAATTGCAAATGGTCTATAATCGAGTCACCGGCATAGGTCACCAATACTTCAGGAGACAATCTATTTTCTGTAAGAGTACCCGTCTTATCAGTAAATATGACTTGTGTTTCCCCCAAAGTTTCAACGGCACTTAATTTCTTAACGATCACCTGGAAACGTGCCAATCTCAACATACCCCTTGCCAATGCAATGGTAGCCACAATGGGCAAACCTTCAGGAATGGCTGCAATGGCCAGAGCAATGGCTGTTTCTATCATCAGGTACAAGCCCCTACCCTGAATCAATCCAATAACCATTACTCCTGCTGCCAGGACCAGTGTAAGGCCAATTAATTTTTTACTTAAAATGGTTAACTTTTTTTCGAGAGGAGTAGATTCCTTTTCCGCTTCTGCTGTTAGATCAGCTATTCTTCCTAGTTGAGTATTTCTTCCCGTTCCGACTACCAGGGCATGAGCATTCCCTCTTGATATCATCGTACCCTTGTAGATCATATTAAAGGTTTCAGCCAGCAATGGTTGCCCATCGATCACATCTATGGTCTTTACGATCAGGTCACTTTCTCCGGTAAGGACGGCTTCTGATACTCCTAGTTGTTGCAACTCCGTCAATCTACAATCAGCAGGAACCATATCACCCGCTTCCAGAAAAACAACATCCCCAGGTACCAGTTCTTCTACACTCACCTGTTGAAGGTGACCGTCTCTGAAAGCCTTGGTAAAACTCCTGGTCAACTTTTTCAAGGCATCCATGGATTTAATGGCCTGAACTTCCATATAATAACCAATAATGGCATTGACCAGGATGACCACCAGGATGGCTGACCCCTCAAGCCATTCCTCAAACACAAAAGCAACTGCAGCTGCGATCGCAAGAACAGCAACCAATGCATTGGTAAATTGACCAATAAATATTCTGATGAGGCTCCTTTTTTTAGGTTCGACAAGAGCATTTTTACCATACTTCCTTAACCTTGAAGTGGCTTCAAACTCTGACAATCCATGCTCTAAGTCAGATTTAAGGAGTGCACAGACTTTTTCAATATCCAATTGATGTGGTGACTTGATCACATATTCCATAAACAAGTGATATCCTTACAAGACAAAACTATGAGATAGATGGTCATTAGAAAAAAACATGGCTCAGCTTAAAGGTTGCTCTATATCAGCAATAATCGAAGAGGAAGGAGGAACTATTTATCCTCTTTGGTGATGTCAATGGTAGTGATGGTGTCCTTAATTTCTTTTTCTACTGAGTCTCTTACATCCTTAACCTTACCATATCCCTGAACAATCTCACGTGCAAGGCCTTTCATCTTATTTCCTCCGAATAAGAATAACACAGCAAGGACTAAAATCCCGATTTCCATAATCCCTAAGCCTAATAGTGGTATCATACTGCAAAGATACATGAGAAAATAATATTATTTCATGCAATTCGATCATAATCAATCACTGAGGATAATTATTTTTAGCGGTAACTAAAATTCTGTCATGTATATCTATAAAGTTTTCCCTGTCAGTGGAATGATCAATTGGACCAGAAAATACATTCTATTGTTCATTATCATTTCTGCCGTACCTGTCTTTCTCTTTGATTGTCTAGATTGGAAATGGTTACACTTACCGTGGCTTCCAATAGGATTGCTGGGAACAGCAGTTGCTTTCATCCAGGGATTTAAAAATAATGCTTCTTATGATAGATTATGGGAAGCCCGCAAGATATGGGGCGGTATAGTTAATGCTTCCCGAACATGGACGATTATGATCAAAGACTTTATTAACAACAACCATACTAAAGCTCAACATACTGATAAAGAGCTCCACAGTTTACATAAAGAATTTGTTCATCGTCATGTCGCATGGTTAACGGCCCTTCGATACCAGCTCAGACAACCTAAAACCTGGGAAGTGAATCTCGAAGCTCGTCACAATAAAAGATACCGAGATAAAACTTATACTATTCCCGAAATGGATACACCTCTTGAAGATGCAATAGCTCCATATTTGGATAAGGAAGAAAAAAATGAAATACTTGCAAAAGGAAATCGAGCTTCTCAATTACTAGGAGTGCAATCAAGAAGATTAAAGACCATGAAAGATGAAGGGCTGGTTGAAGATTTCAGACATATGGAACTGGCCAATATGCTGAAGGAGTTTTATACCCTTCAAGGTAAATCTGAAAGAATCAAGAACTTTCCTTATCCCAGGCAATTTGCTACGCTCAATCAGTATTTCATTTGGATATTTGTGTTACTGCTCCCTTTTGGAGTGATGAACGAATTTGAATCCATCGGGCAGACTTTTCTGGCAGAAATGGTGGAACATGAGCACCAGGCCGGTTTTTTTCATGGTTTATTTGATTTGATCGGGAGAGAATTTGTGTGGTTGTCAATTCCATTCAGTGTGTTGATATCGTGGGTCTTTTTTACCCTTGAGTTAATCAGTGAGCATACAGAGAATCCATTTGAAGGAGGGCCCAATGATGTACCTATCACCAATATGAGCCGTGGAATTGAAATTGACATCCGGCAATTGATCGATGATAACAATATTCCTCCGCCGTTTGAGTGGAAGAAAGGCATCATTATGTGATTAAAATCATGGTGACATCAATGTCAAATGCAAGCAACTTTAGGTTTTAATTATTACATTAGACGACACATTTACAAGGCTGATTTTATTTATAACTGACCGCCTTTAATAACCTTAGATATGGATATTCAATATAAAGTCGTCTTTCTAGAAAAATTATTTCCGCTAAGGATCAGCAGAGGGTTAAGAACCGGAGCTGATAGCTTATTTGTTGCTGTTACAAAAGATGGAATTACCGGATGGGGTGAAATGTCACCTGGAGCATCTGAAGGGGCAGGTTCAGTCCAGGAAGGACAGGAGATATTAGAGGCTTTCGCCAAAAATAATCTTGAAGGACTGTCTATCCACGAAATGTATGATCTCGGCAGAGAACAAAATGTTGCACCATGTGCATACGCAGCTCTGGATATTGCATTATGGGATTGGCTTGCAAAAAAAGCTGGAATGCCATTGTATAGAATGCTGGGGCTTGGAAAAACCAATGTACCTACGTCGGTAACCATCGGTATTAATCCTCCGGAAGTGGTGAAAGAAAGAGTTCCTCTCCTTCTTGATGGCACTGGGGTAAAGAGCTTGAAGATCAAACTGGGATCACCAGAAGGAATCGATGCGGATAAAGTAATGTTCAGACAAGTCATCGAAAGTACCAAACCATATGATGTAAAGATCAGGGTAGATGCCAATGGTGGTTGGTCCGTTCCCGATGCCATCCACATGATGAAGTGGCTGGCTGATCTGGGAGTAGATTATATAGAGCAACCTTTAGTGGAAGGAGCTGAAAAGGACCTTCCCTATATATTCAAAAACAGGCCGCTACCGATATTTGTAGATGAGTCCTGTCGTTTTGCTCATAATATTCCATCCTATGCTCATTGTGTTGATGGTGTGAATTTGAAATTGATGAAGAGTGGAGGTATTACTGAAGGCCTTCGAGTGCTTGCCACTGCCAAAGCATTTGGTTTGAAAACCATGATCGGGTGTATGGGTGAATCTTCTATCTCCATTGCAGCAGGAGCGGCTTTAACCGGCATGATAGATCATATTGATCTGGATTCACACCTCAATCTGAAACCAGATCCTTGTGAAGGAGCACCAATCATTAATGGAGTAATTGTACCAACTGAAAACCCGGGCCATGGTGGCCGATTCAAAGAATCATGATAGCAAAAGATAAAAAACTAGCCATTTACATGGAAGGTAATCTGGATACAGATTACGGAAAAATGGGATTCGGGGTGATGCGATATTCCTCTAATCCCATTACATGTGCCATAGACTCCAGGTATGCTGGAAAATCAGTCAGAGAAGCAGTAGGGCAACCATTTGATATTCCTGTCGTTAGCACTGTAGAAGAAGCTCATAAAATGGGAGCTGAGGTTATGGTTCTTGGTACTGCACCATCGGGAGGTAAATTTCCTACTGAATGGGATGCTCCAATCGGAGGATCTGTGAAAATGGGAATGTCTTTAATCAATGGATTACACGATGATCTGAATGCCAGATATGGTCATTTGCTTGACGCAAGTATAAGTGATCAGGTCATTTGGGATGTAAGAAAACCAGATCCAAGTTACCCGATTGCCATTGCCAGAGCTTCAGAGCTCAACAATAAAAGAATCCTGTTGGTTGGTACCGATATGGCTGTAGGAAAGATGACAGCTGGCCTTGAAATATATAAATGGTTAAAAGATCGGGGGCATTCCACAGCATTCCTGGCAACAGGACAGATCGGTATTACTGTTACAGGAAATGGAATTCCGCTTGATGCCATAAAGGTTGATCAGGCTTGTGGTGCAGTAGAACATCTCGTGATGGGTGCTGCAGATAAAGACATCGTATTCGTTGAAGGGCAGGGATCACTTCTTCACCCGGGCAGTACAGCTACCCTTCCATTAATGAGAGGAAGTTGTGCCACTCATTTAATCTTATGCCATAGAGGAGATAAGACCACATTAAGGAAACCTGAACACATTAAAATTCCACCTCTGAAAGATTTCATAGAATTGAATGAAGCGCTCACCGGTGTATGCGGTTCATTAACTTCCGCAAAATGTGTCGGAATTGCTGTGAATACTGCAAGGATGAAAGATGAAATTGCAGCGAAAGAACTTATAGCCCGAATTGAAGAAGAAACAGGTATTCCCACCTCAGATGTCATCCTTCAGTCTCCTGAAAAACTTGCATTAGCTATTCTTAACAATTGATTTTAACCATACGTGGAAACAGAACTTGCTTTACCGTTATGTATCAGATTAGGATCTATTATCTCTTCCAATGCTGAAACCAACATATTGACATGATTGGGAGTTGAGCTTTCACCCATCAGTCCAATCCTCCATACCTTACCAGCAAATTTTCCTAAGCCTCCACCGATCTCAATATTGTAGTCATTCAATAACCTGTTCCTTACCAAGGCATCATCCACACCTTCGGGAATTCTGACCGCATTGAGATTGGGCAAACGATAGTCAGGGTCAACTAAAAATTCCATTCCCAAACCAGCTAATTTAGTAGCCAATAGTTCGTGATTCTCCCGATGTCTGATAAATCTATTTTCCAACCCCTCCTCAAGGACAATCCTCAAAGCTTCTCTAAGTGCAAATACTGCTGAGACAGGAGCAGTATGATGATAAGCTCTTTTCGCTCCACCCCAGTAATTCTTTACCAGCGATAGATCAAGGAACCAACTCTGAACTTTAGTTTTTCGATTTTCCAATGCCTTTACTGCCCTATCGCTGAACGATACCGGAGATAATCCTGGAGGAGCACTCAGACATTTTTGAGTACCGGAATAAATGGCATCTATACCCCATTCATCTACTTTCAATGGAACTCCACAATAGGAAGTGACGGCATCTACCATAAATAGTGCTCCAGCATCATGAGCCATACGGCCGATTTCTTCTAAAGGCTGTAAGACACCAGTTGAGGTTTCGGCATGAACAATGGCCACAATTTTAGGAGTGCAAGTCTCCAATGCTAGCCTGACTTGTTCCGGATCAATGGGTTCACCCCATGGTGCTTCAACTTTGATAACCTTAGCACCACAACGATCTGCTATTTCTGCCATTCTTCCTCCGAATACTCCGTGGATACAGATCAAGGCTTCATCTCCCGGCTCAAGCAGATTCACCAGGCAGGTTTCCATACCGGCACTTCCGGGAGCTGAAACTACAAATGTGAGGTAATTCTCGGTCTGAAAGGTCTGCTGAACCATAGATTTTACCTCATCCATGATTTCCACAAACTCCGGATCAAGGTGTCCAATTAGCGGTGTTGCCATAGCTTGTAGTACCCGTGGATGCGCGTCACTTGGTCCGGGACCCATTAATATCCTTTGACTTGTGTTGAGTTGGGAATATGATGTCATACTAAGTATTATTTTTGCTTAGCAAAGATAAGGTATAGAAATTCAAAAGAGTTGGCAAGCAGCGATTACTTACCAACTCATCAAATTCTTTAACAATTAAAATTGTGCAGCTTCAGTACTGCCTTTCATCGCGACTGTTGAAGAGCCTCTTTGTACGGTATTTTGAACCATATCAAAATATTGAGTTCCAACAAATGTCTGATGTTTAATGGCTTTAAAGCCTGCTTGTTGAAGTTTGAATTCTCTTTCCTGTAATTCAGAATATCCGGCCATACCTCTTTGTTTGTACGCCATGGATATTTCAAACATTGATGTATTCAATGCGTGGAATCCAGCGAGTGTAATGAATTGAAACTTGTATCCGAGTTCAGCAAGATCTTCTCTGAAGGTCAACATCTGCTTAGGTTCCATATGTGCAGCCCAGTTGAATGATGGAGAACAATTATAAGCCAACATTTTGCCTGGAAATTCTGCATGAATGGCTTTGGCAAATTCTCTTGCCTGGTCAAGATCAGGATGTGATGTTTCTAGCCAAAGGAGGTCTGCATATGGAGCATAGGCCAGTCCCCTGTCAATTCCTTGATCCAATCCATTTTTCACCTTATAAAACCCTTCATTTGTTCTATCACCATAAATGAACTTCCTGTCTCTTTCATCTATATCAGAGGTTAAAAGATTGGCAGCTTCTGCATCAGTACGAGCAACCAGAATGGTAGGAACATTCATTACATCTGCGCCCAATCTTGCTGCTACGAGTTTATTGATGGCTTCTTGTGTAGGCACCAAAACCTTACCTCCCAGATGGCCACATTTTTTAGCTGATGAAAGCTGATCTTCGAAATGTACACCTGCAGCTCCAGCTTCAATCATGGATTTCATTAATTCAAATGCATTCAGGTTTCCACCGAATCCTGCCTCTGCATCGGCAACAATGGGTACCATCCAATCGATATTTCCTTCACCACTGACAGATTGAATCTGATCTCTTCTCAATAATGCATTGTTGATCCTTTTAACTACCATTGGAACTGAATTGGCAGGATACAATGACTGATCCGGATACATTTCACCTGAAAGGTTGGCATCAGCAGCTACCTGCCAGCCACTTAAATAGATGGCCTCCAATCCCGCTGACACTTCCTGTACCGCCTGATTTCCTGTGAGAGCACCAAGCCCTGCTGTAAATTTTTGAGTATTCAGTCGATGCCATAGTTTTTTAGCACCTTGACGAGCCAGCGAGTATTCTATATCAACACTACCTCTTAATTTGATTACTTCTTCTGCACTATATGGACGGGTGA
This sequence comes from Saprospiraceae bacterium, assembly GCA_013002995.1. Lineage (GTDB taxonomy): Bacteria > Bacteroidota > Bacteroidia > Chitinophagales > Saprospiraceae > JABDLO01. The sequence continues at coordinate 17,094 of JABDLO010000257.1, forward strand.
TTCCCTTCCATCTTGGGTTGGTCAGCCAATCTTCTTTGAGATTATTAATTCTGATTTCTTGTCCCATTTTAATTAAATTTACATTGTTAAAAAATTAGTTGCTAATTTCCCTCCTCCATTTTCCGGTCAAAGTTCCTGGAGGTGGGTTTTTTATTTCAAGATGTAAAACACCTCTTATTAAATGAGTTCATAAGCCGGTAGCGTAAGAAATTCTACATATTCTGTTTCTTTCACCAGCTTGTCAAATAGTTCTACAGCTTCTTTGAATTTTCCATTTTCAAATGCACCATCACCTACATATTTCCTGATATTCACCAATTCTTCTTCAAGCAATTCCCTGAACAGTTCATAAGTAACTATTCGACCATCGACCATCTCAGCCTGGTTATGTATCCATTGCCACACTTGTGTTCTGGAAATTTCCGCAGTGGCAGCATCTTCCATCAGATGATAAAGAGCAGCAGCACCGACGCCTCTCAACCAGCTCTCAATGTAAAGGATTCCAACATTGATATTGGTTCTTAATCCCTTTTCAGTGATGGTCCCTTTGGGAATTTCAAGCAGGTCTTCTGCTTTTACTACCACATCCTCCCTTTTATTGATGATTTGATTCTTCTCAGGCATATACTTATCAAAAATATCCATGGCCACTTTTACCAATCCTGGGTGTGCTACCCATGTACCATCATGACCATTTTGTACTTCAAGCAATTTGTCCATCTGGACTTTATCGATGGCCTTATTGTTGGCCTCAGGATCATTTTTAATTGGAATAAATGCTGCCATTCCACCCATAGCATGAACACCTCTTCTATGACAGATCTTAATAACCAGATGTGAATAGGCACTCATAAATGGAGTAGTCATTCCCACCTGAGCCCGGTCTGGTACGACATAACCTTTCAAGTTTCTGAATTTCTTTATGTAAGAGAATATATAGTCCCATCTTCCGCAATTGAGTCCTGCAGAATGTTCTCTCAATTCGTGAAGGATCTCATCCATTTCAAATGATGCCAATATGGTTTCTATGAGTACCGTTGCCTTAATGGTTCCATTGGGGATACTCATATACTCTTGTGAAAAGATGAATATATCGTTCCACAATCTTGCTTCAAAGTGACTTTCAATCTTGGGTAAATAGAAATAAGGACCAGTTCCTTTTGATATCAGGTTATCAACATTATGAAAAAAGTAGAGCCCAAAATCCACAAGACTGGCACTCATTTTCTCTCCATTCATCAATATGTGTTTCTCTTCAAGATGAAGACCTCTAGGCCTTACCATTAATGTGGCAATTTCTTCATTTAGCTTGTAATGCTTTCCTTTTACCGGGTGGATGTACTCGATGTCTCTGTTTACAGCATCTCTTAGATTGATCTGTCCCTGGATGGTATTGAGCCAGGTAGGGCTATTGCTATCCTCAAAGTCTGCCATAAATACTTTAGCGCCGGAATTCAACGCATTGATGATCATTTTCCTGTCAACAGGGCCAGTAATCTCTACTCTCCGATCCATTAAATCAGGAGGTAAAGGAGCCACTTGCCAATCTCTACCTCTTACGTCCTCAGTATCCTTAAGAAAATCAGGCATTATTCCCTGATCAATTTCTTTCTGTCTTTCCTTTCTAAATTCCAGAAGGTCCTTCCTTCTATCGTTAAAATGCTCTTGTAGGGACTTTAAAAATGTAAGGGCCTCCGGTGTTAAAATGGTATCAAACCCATCGTGCAATTCACCTTTAATTTCCAGGCCTTCAATGGTATTTAGCGATTGAATTGTTACAGTGTCCATCATAAATGAAAAAGTTTAGCCTAAGTAAATAATATGCCACAATATAAGGATTATTTTCATTTAGCGGAATTTCCGCTAATAAATAATATTTTTCATTTAGTGGCCATCAATCATTATTTTTGAACATTAATCATGCACATATGCTTAACGAGGATAAAATCATCAGACTGATATTTGGATTTAAAGTCCATTATCTGAGGAGACAGAAAGGATATTCTTATCAAGAGCTTGCAGACTTAACACGTCTATCAACCTCTTACCTGAATGACATCGAAAAAGGGAAAAGATATCCTAAGCCTGATAAGGTCTCTGTGCTTGCAGAAGCTCTGGGAGTGGATTACAACTATATGGTATCTACAGATGCCTCTAAGAAACTTCAACCCATCATAGATCTGCTCAAATCAAGTTTCTTCAGATTATTTCCATTGAATGATTTCGGATTAAGCCTTGAAAAACTCCTTGAACTTTTCACACAGACTCCAGATAAAGTAAATGCATTCATATCTACAATATTTAGAATTGCCAGAAATTACCAAATAGATGAAAAGAAGTTTTACCTGGAAGCATTGAGGTCTTACCAGGACATGCACAATAATTACTTCGGTGACATTGAAGAAGCATCTCGTGCATTTAAAAGTGAGTTTTCTATCGAAGAACCATTACCCTTTACTTCTTCTTTCCTGGAAGATCAACTGCTGGAATTGTATGGGATCAAAGTTAATAAGAAAAAACTACCCCAGAACAAAGAGTTAAAGTCCGTCAGATCTTATTTCGACATTAACCAGAAGATCCTTTACCTACAAGGTAACCTATCAGAGGCTCAGGTCAATTTTCTACTTGCAAGAGAATTGGGTTTTCAATTCCTGGAATTAAAAGAAAGGCCCTTCGAGACCAAGATCATCCACATAGACACATTTGAAAAATTATTAAACAACTATAAGGCATCACATTTTGCGGCAGCTTTATTGATGGATGAATATTCTTTAGTAGAAGATATAAAAATGGTGGCCAGGAAAAATACCTGGTATCCGATGGATATGATAGCATTACTAAAAAAATACAATGTTACTGCGGAGACATTCATGCAACGATTGACCAATATCCTTCCTCATCATTTTGGAATTGAAGATCTCTTTTTTATACGCCTGGCTGAGAACAAAAACAAGGAGACATACGAAATGACAAAAGACCTGCATCTCACCAATCCACAAAGCCCTTATAATAATGAACTTGGTGAGCACTATTGTCACAGGTGGGTGTCGATTACCAGCATCAACGAACTGAAAAAATTTAAAAGAAAATCTTACATAGCAGATGCCCAGATCTCCAAGTACTGGAATTCTGATAAAGAATATTTATGTATTTCACTTGCCAGATCATCGCACGATAATTCTGATCGAGGTGTAAGTGTCACACTTGGCTTACTCGTCAATCCATTGCTAAAGGGTATCTTTTACTTCCTGAGTGACCCAAAGCTTAAATATCGGGAAGTGCATACCACTTGTGAGCGGTGTGGAATAAAAGATTGTGAACAAAGAGTTGCTCCAGCTAAAATCATCGAAGCACAAAAAGAGCAAGAAGATAGAATTGAAGCTCTTAACAACCTTTAAATCTTTTTGTCATTTCAGTAAAGATGAAGGTGTTTCAATGATTTCCATTTCATCCAATTCTTCACCTTGAATACATTGCCTCCTTTCCCGCTCACTCATAATTGAAAGAGCGGTGGCCCAGGCATCTGCACTCATCGTAGAATGGCCGATAACAGTTATGGTTCTTCTATCTGTAATACCAATTCCTGTTCTTGGGTCAACTATGTGACTATATTTATTTCCATTAAGTTCAACGTACTTGTACTTGTCACCTGATGAAACCACTGATACATTTTCCAATAATCGAAGATCTCCATTGATGATCTTTATTTTCCAACCTCTTTCACCAGGAGGTGAATTTCCTACTCTGATATCACCTCCTCCATCAATAAGAAAGGAATTAATTCCATGGTTTATAAAGAATTCTGCAATTCGATCGATCGTATATCCTTTAGCAATTCCTCCAAAATCAAGTTGAACACCCTCCGTTTTAAAAATGATGGAATTGTTGCTTGTATTTAATTCAATATTCTGATGAGATACTCTTGATAATGCTACCTCAATATCTTTGGGATCCGGAACCTGGTTTCTTCTTACGGCTTTTCGCCACAACTTACTCAGAGGTCCCACAGTCACATCAAATGCTCCGCAGCTATTCTTACTGATTTCCTGGGCTGTTGCTAAGACCTTTGACAAATCATTGCTCACTTCCTGCGGGACATTGACTTCATAGTTATCACACAATTTCCTGATTTCGCTTTCTACATCATAGTCACTAAAGACCAAATTCAGCTTATCAATCAATTGAGTAACTTCATCATTAATATCACTAGCGTTGATTCCCTGATCTTCATAAAAGATAACTCTGAATTCTACGCCCATCGAAGGATGAATGATCTCATACTTTTTCACTTCAGCGCATGAAAAAAGAGCAGGAATGATTAATCCAATTACAATTAGCCTGCGATAAGGAAGCATAGACATCAACACACCTTGGTAACACCGGGTATTGCAATCGGATAATTACCATGTTCATCCGGCAACACCTTGGGCAATGCATCCCATGCCAGCCTTTCAGGCATCAGATCCACATCTGAATTCATGGCTTCATCCCAGGATACTATCTGACCTGAATAAGTGGACATCCTTCCCAGTATTGCTGTCAATGTACTTTTAGCTCCATGCTCCGCATCAGCATATTTGTATTCTCCATTTGCAATCGCTTCAAACAAAACATCATGCTCTACCTGGTAAGGATTGGGGTCTTTCTTAGCATTGTATTTCATCAAACTATATCCCGAAGGAGTTTTGATTACTCCGGGCTTCGGAGCAGATCCATTGGTTCCCTGAAACGATTCTGTCACACTATTTTTCACTCCTTTCCAATGTCTACATTGGCTGTACATCCTGCTTCCATCTTCATATTCATATTCGATAAAGTGATGATCAAATATTTCTCCTGTATCAGGTCCGGTACGCATTCTTCTTCCTCCCATTCCATAAGCTGAAACCGGAAAGGCTCCTTTCACCCAATTGCTTACATCTATATTGTGAATGTGCTGCTCACAGATATGGTCTCCACACAACCAATTAAAATAGTACCAGTTCCTCATCTGATATTCCATCTCTGACTGTCCTTCCTCTCTTGGCTTGGTCCATACCCCACCACTATTCCAGTAAACGTGTGAGGTAACAATATCTCCAATCGCTCCATTCTGAAGAGCTTCAACCCATTCCAGGTATATTTTCTGATATCTACGTTGTAGACCCACCACCACATTCAGTTTTTTAGCCTTTGCTTTTTCAGCTGCAGCCAATACACGTCTGACCCCCGGTGCATCAGTTGCCATGGGTTTTTCTGTGAATATGTGCTTTCCGGCATTCACTGCTGCCTCAAAGTGCATAGGCC
>JABDLO010000367.1 GCA_013002995.1 Saprospiraceae bacterium
CTTCTGAGGACATAGGTGCATCCATACTGAGGTGTTTATTTCCTCCACGCAACATATTGGCAACTTCTTTAGGAGCAATATCCAGTAGCTCGGCCAATTCTTCATGTGTAGGTTCTCTCTCAAATTCCTGAACGAAGGATGTAAAGGCTTCATTCACCTTATTGTAAGCACCGACTTTACTAAGCGGTAGTCGTACCATCCTTGAATATTCAACAATAGCACTGAGGATGGACTGTCTGATCCACCACACAGCATATGAAATGAATTTGAATCCCTTAGTTTCATCGAATCTTTTGGCGGCTTTCATCAGGCCTACATTGCCTTCATTGATGAGGTCGGAAAGTGACAAACCTTGATTCTGGTATTGTTTAGCTACGGATACAACAAACCTCAAATTGGCTTTGGTCATTATCTCCAATGCCTCCTCATCCCCCTCACGAATCCGTCTCGCAAGACCGGCTTCCTCTTCTGGTGCGAGCAGATCTATCTTGGAAATATCGTTCAGATATTTATCCAAAGCCACGCTCTCACGAGAGGTAATCTTATTAGTAATCTTAAGCTGCCTCATTTAGTAAATTGAAATATGACCAGTTATCCCTAGTTTATATATTATACGTTCAAGCCCTGTAAAAGGTTTCCGTTTGAAAAAAATTACAAGATTAAAACGATAATATATGGATTAATTGTGAAGCCATTAGACCAATTGTCATTTAATCACGACAGATACTTAAAGTATATGTGAAATCGCACGCGGGGACACCTGAGATAACATTTCAATTTTGGAATTAATGAAAAGTAAAACCTAATAATAAAATTTATTGCATTTGGCCTTCAGGATCTTCCGTTGTTTCTCACGTCCTCACACTCGGGCTTACCAATCTCTCCTTCCAGTCGAGCTTCAACCAAAGGTAGACAGGTAGGAATCCCTACTTCGACGATTTAAGCCTCCCGGCTTAAATAAATTATGCTTAAAGAAGCTCTGCTTCGCCGACTCAGTAGTAATGACAACTTTATTAACGATTATGGAATTTCATCCATCAACTTACGCGATTTAGAGTCATCTTAAGAGCATGGATTAAATAGTTTTAACGTTGAAAAACACATATCGGTAAAAAGAAAATAAAGGTATTATGTGGAAATAGATAGGGATTCCCAAGCTTGGAGCTTGCGGAAAGACTTGCTTGACGTGCCTTGGCAGGCAGGTTGGTAAGCCCAGCTCCCGAAAACTAACGATAGTCCTATATATTCGGGCTTACCAATTTCTTCTTCCAGTCGAGCTTAGTAATCCCAACTACGACATTTTAAGCCATGAGGCTTATACCAACAGTGCAGGATTCAAAGTTTATTGAATAAGAAACATGAAAATAAGCGTTCAGAAATCTCACGCGCGGACGTTTGAGGTAACGTTAGAAGTGTTGTTTCGCGCGTCTCCGCGTGAAACCAGTCGCACATAAATAAAAAAAGCCTGAAGAAATGAATCTACAGGCTTCAAAAAAAGTTGGTTTTAATATCTTTCTAGTCCTTTCTTTCTTGCCTTCTATCCTGGTTTCTATCTTGCTTTCTTGGATTGGGCATTAAAGCCTTTCTTGAAAGTTTCATCTTACCAGTACGCTGATCAATACCGATCAATTTAACCTTGACAGGATCTCCTTCAGAAAATACAGTGCTTACATCTTCGATTCTTGAATGCGAAATCTCAGAAACGTGTAGTAATCCTGACTTACCACTAAAGTCTACAAATACACCGTAAGGCATCACACTTGCAACTTTAGCATCATAGACATCTCCAACTGTAGGAGTGAAAGTGATCTTAGAAATTGCCTTCTTAGCTGCTTCAATAGAAGCTTTATCACTACTGGATATAGAAACAATTCCTTTTTCATCAACTTCTTCAATATTGATGGTCGTTCCTGTAGTTTCCTGTAATTCCTGGATGATTTTTCCTCCTGGTCCGATAACAGCTCCGATGAAACTCTTATCAATTACAATTTCAATCATTCTTGGAGCATGAGGCTTAAGATCTTCTCTCGGAGCATCGATCGTCTTACCCATTTCATTAAGAATGTGAATTCTACCTTCTCTTGCCTGCATCAAGGCTTTTTCTAATACCTCATATGGAAGACCATCTACTTTGATATCCATCTGGCATCCTGTAATTCCCTTGTGCGTCCCGGTAACCTTGAAGTCCATGTCACCTAGTGCATCTTCATCTCCAAGGATATCAGATAGAATGGCATTTCTCTCTCCATCAGAAATCATACCCATCGCTATTCCAGATACAGGGGCTTTAATCTTTAAACCTGCATCCATTAGTGCCAATGAACCAGCACAGACTGTCGCCATTGATGATGAACCATTGGACTCGAGAATATCAGATACAATCCTTATGGTATATGGATTTTCATCCGGTAATACTTGTTTTAATGACCTTCCCGCAAGATTGGCATGTCCTACCTCTCTCCTACCAGGACCCCTCATAGGCTTGATCTCACCTACAGAAAGTGCAGGGAAATTATAATGAAGGATAAAGCTTTCATTATAAAGCTCAAGTGCATTATCAATTAACTGCTGATCCCTTTTAGATCCAAGGGTCAATGAAGCCAATGCCTGAGTTTCTCCTCTATTGAATATTGCTGAACCATGAGTTGACGGTAAATAGTCGATCTCTGTCCATATCGGCCTCACTTCATCTAAATTTCTTCCGTCCAATCTGATCTCCTCACCCATTACCATTTCACGGATGATCTCCTTTTTAATCTTATCGAAATACTCAGAGAGTAAATCTCCATGTTCCTCCATGAATTCTTCACCTTTTTCTTCGGTGTAGTGCTCTATCATTTCATCTGATATGGTTGTAAACCGCTCTTTTCTTGTCATTTTATCAAGAGCTGCTTTTGCGACTTCATAGATTTTATCACTGGCGAAAGCTTTGACCATACCTTTTACCTCCTCATTTTCTTCAATTACTGGAGGTTCTCTTTTCACTGTGGCTTTTTCGCCGACTTTACCGGCTAAATCAAGCTGAGCCTGGCATTGTACTTTTATTGCCTCATGTCCCACTTTAATGGCCTCTATCAATTCTGATTCCTGGCACTCATGAGCCTCCCCTTCTACCATCATGACATCGTCCATTGTTGCAGCAACAATTATGTCCATAGTTGCTTCAGCAAGTGATGACTTGGATGGATTCACTACATATTCTCCATCTATTTTAGCAACTCTTACTTCTGAGATGGGTCCAGCCCATGGAATGTCTGAAACAGAAAGAGCTGCCGAAGCTGCTAGTGCAGCATAACAATCCGGTGTAGTTTCTTCTTCTGCTGAAATCAGGTTTATGATGATCTGAGTATCATTCATATATCCATCGGGGAAAAGCGGTCTCACCGCTCTGTCAACCAATCTACATATTAACACTTCATAGTCAGAAAGTCTGGCTTCTCTCTTGAAAAAGTTACCAGGTATTTTTCCTGCTGAAGCAAATTTTTCTTGATAATCTACTGAAAGTGGAAAGAAAGGCTGTCCTTCTCTCGCTTCTTTTGCGGATACAACTGATGCAAATAACATTGTTTTACCAATTCTTACAACTACTGATCCATGTGCCTGGGTGGCTAGTTTACCTGTTTCTATGATGACTTCCTGTCCGCTAGGCAGGTTAAAAGAAACAGTGGTAGGAATCATATTTCCCATAAATTTCTAATATCTTTTATCTATTAATAATATTTCAATAAAGTGTGGTCTATCAGGTATAAGGGATGTGATAGTAAACAACCTGGTATAAAAGACTACACTCCTAAAAGGAATAAAGGGAGGCCATACTTTTAAGACCTCCCGCTTTTCATTTATTTTCTGATCTTTAATTTCTCTAAGAGCTCTCTGTATTTTACAATATCTTTCTTAGCGAGGTAGCTCAATAATCTTCTCCTTTTACCTACCAGTGATAACAAGGCTCTTCTTGATGAGTGATCCTTCTTATTTTCACGTAGGTGATCTGATAACGATTGAATTCTGAAGGTAAATAATGCTACTTGTCCTTCAACGGATCCTGTATTAGAAGCATTACCTCCATACTCTGCAAAAATTTCTTCAATTTTTTCTTTTGGTAAATAAGTTGCCATTTTTTTATTTTAAAAGGTTACCAAATAACGATTACGAAAATCTGTTTTTAGCGGCGGCAAAGGTAATCTTTTATTCCGAATAAGTAAAGACCTACTCCTTACTTATTTAAATCAAGGTATTTATGACTGATTTTAACATAATATAACTGTCAGTATAGTTGCATGAAATGGTTCAGAAAATCGAATCATTCATTAAGTCAACGTCAATTCATTATGACATAGGTTTAACCTTAGCTTCATTCCATAGTTCATCCATCTGTTCAAGTGTCATCGATTCCAATTTTTCTGTAGCATTGGCTTCAATGTACTCAAATCTGGTCTTGAATTTTTTGTTGACTTTCTCGAGAGCCGTCTCGGGATCGATGCCCCTGAATCTTGCATAATTGATCAATGCAAATAAAATATCCCCAAATTCATCTTCCATTTCTTCCTGATTCAACTTCACCTCAGCTTCTTTGAATTCTTCAATCTCTTCTTCAACCTTATCCCAAACCTGAGCTATATGATCCCACTCAAATCCAACCTGGGCTGTCTTTTCCTGCATCCTGTAAGCCTTAATCATTGCAGGTAAAGATTGAGGGACTCCTGACAATACAGATTTTTTACCTTCTTTCATTTTGATCTGCTCCCAGTTTTTCTTCACTTCTGCCTCTCCGCTCACTTTAACATCTCCATAAATGTGCGGATGACGTTGGACCAGTTTATCGCATACCCCGTGCAATGCTGAAGTAATATCAAAACTTCCCGTTTCTTCTCCTATCTTGGAATAGAATACCATGTGTAGCATGAGGTCACCAATCTCTTCCTTGATTTCTTGCATATCTTCTTTCAAGATCGCATCTGCAAGTTCATAAGTCTCTTCAATTGTTAAATTCCTCAATGACTGGAATGTCTGTTTTTTGTCCCATGGACATTTGGCTCTGAGATCATCCATAATTTCAAGCAACCTCTGAAATGCCTTTAGTTTTTCCTCCATTACAAACTAAATTACCTTACCTTTGTTATCATAAATAGAATTACCAAATATGAGTGAATTTCTTTATACCGTCTTAATAATCTTTGGAGTATTTGCAATTTCATTTGCAATGATTAACCTTAGACAGATATTTACAGGAAAGGAATTTAGAGGTACTTGTGCATCTAACAACCCAATGTTAAAGGACCAGCTTGGAGAGTGC
>JABDLO010000278.1 GCA_013002995.1 Saprospiraceae bacterium
ATGGATGGATCATTTGTAAGGGTTCCTTTCAGAGCATGGTACGTGAAGGCCACTGAAGAAAATATGGAATGGGGCCCTGCAGTTCCTGACTACATCATTGAGAATGCCCCCGAGGCAAAGGCCAATAATGAAGATCAGCAATTGAAGAAGGCAGTTGAAGTTTTATTAAGCGAAATGGGTAACTAAAAAATATTCCCTGACAGGGCTCCAAGCCCTGTCAGGGATCTTCTCATTACTAGACTGATATGCGTTAGTAAAAATTATGACTGAAGGCATTGCCTTTTTTCTAATACCTCAATACATTGTAAATTCCTTATCAAGCTTCGGATACTTAGATTTTAACTTATTAAAGGTTGGCATCATTCATTAACGTTTAAAACTAAACAAATGAGAAAGTTTATTTGGTCCGCAGTATGTATGCTGTTGGTTTATAATATTTATGCTCAACCTGAATATGATGAAGCCATTAAAGCGAATAAAGAATTTGAGAAGGCTACTACAGACTTAGTTGATAAGTATAAGAAGATAGCTAATGAAACAGGTACTCTATCTAAGGCTTATAATTGGATTCAATATCATGTGAATCGAAGTGGTTATGAAAAGCATCTGGATAAAATGAACAAGCTATTTAGTGAAACTACTGGTTCAACCTATGTGTGGAAAAATGTTAGCCGTCGTATGTACGATGCTGAAATTGCATTAGAATTAAAATATCCCGATAAGTATGAGGAGTACAAAAAACAAAAATGGATCCCTAAGGAATTGCCTAAAGATGTTGATGTCAAAATACCTGATACAGTAATAAAAGGTGATGACCCACTTCATGGAATGCGATCTATTAAAATTGATGAATTTGAACCTGGGGGATTTACATGGCACGGTACTTTTACAAGGGTTGGCACTGAAAATAATTTCACTGCAGTCTGGACCGGAGGAAATCTTAAGAAAAATGTAGAGGAAAAGGGACTCACCATTGTCAAGTTTGTGCCTAAAAAAGAAATTCAAATCAAGAGAAAAGCAGGAACATATACCGGTTCATATATAAATGGAAAATGGAAAGGCACTGCAGGTTGGTATCCTCCAGGTAAAAATTGGTACTGGACTGCTGAAATCCATATGAACCAATAAATTGACTTTACCCCTGAAAGGGCTTGAAGCCCTTTCAGGGATATTATCTACTTAAACCAAATCCGGGAGAACTTCAATTCTAAAAAGAAGAAAATGATTTTCAATTCATAAATCTTATCTCAGTTGAATGGTTATGATATCTTATATTGAATACTACTTGTTCACATTTTTACTGACCATCAATAATGTAAATTAAGTTTTTTATGCTGGACCAGCTGATATATCCCAAGTGTATGATTTACTGCCACCAGAGTAGTAAACAGTTAGGGTTATTCTATCATAATTAAAAGAAAATCTATTCAGATGGGCATATTGGGAGTCTCCTGTAAATATCTGTTTCTGGTTATAATTTAGAAGTGCAGAGGTTCTCAGAGCTATTTCAGAATATACAATTTCTGTACCTCCCATATCTTCAAGCAAGTATAAATTAACATCACGAAAAGATGAAGCATTTGCGAATGCTTCTAACAGATCTGGAGCTGCTATTGAAATATCTGATGCTATCTGGAGTGGACCAAAATTATAAGGACTTAAACCTCCAACATATTCGATTTCTATTTCATGTTCATAAACAGGAATCAAATTTTCATAATGCCCGCCATTTCCATTCTTGAAATGAAGGTCTCTGGTTATTGGGCCTTGGACATTTTCTATTTTAATATATCCAAGGAGTTTTGGTAGTGCAGCATCAGAAGTGCTGGTATTGTAAGCTGCAGTGGCCTGTACCGTGCTGTCGGGAAATTTAAATCCACCCTGGTTACTGAATACCTTTCCTGCGACTTCCAACTTTTCTTTTGGGTTGGTTACACCTATTCCTACTTTATCCTGACCCATCATTAATAAAGGTGAGAATAATACTGCCATAATGATCATATTAATTTCTTTCATTAGATGTGTGCTTTTAATAGTGACCTCAATATTCACATAATAAGACAGTGTCTTATTATGTATCGTTATCCCGGAAACTCGATTGATGAAAATTCTCTTTCAGATGGTACCTTTTCTAAGGTTTAAAACGAAATTCGGCCATAATTAATTCTTTTTATTACGACTCATCCATTCCATTCAACGACTCAGTAATATATTTTTGATTGGGATTAAATCCAACTGCATTTTTGGAGATAAATACACTGGAAATGTTGTTGAGATGGTTGATCGTTCTTTTAATTCTACCGGGAACTGCTGTTCTTTCCCTTAAGGCTCAAACCATCATTTATGGAAAGGTAGTGACAGAATCTCATGAGACTTTACCCGGTACCAACATTTACATTGAAGGAACTTATGATGGTACCTCTTCTGATGCTGAAGGTTCTTTTTCATTCACATCTTCTCTTTCCGGATCTGTCATAATAAAGGCGAGCTTCCTAGGTTTCAAAGATTATGTTGAAGAAGTAGCTCTTAATGTTGATTCCGTATTTATTGAAATCATCCTGTATGAACACATCAACTATCTCAATGAAGTAGTCATCTCAGCAGGCACATTTGAAGCAGGGTCCAATCACAAAAGTGAAGTGCTACAACCTTTAGATATTGTTACTACGGCCGGGGTAACTGCCGATATTGCTGGAGCATTAAATACACTCCCGGGGACCCAGACCGTAGGAGAGGAAGGACGATTATTTGTGCGTGGAGGTGACGCTTATGAAACCACCACCTTCATTGATGGAATGATTGTTCGGGAAAGTTATGATATCAGTGCTCCCCAGACCCCGACAAGAAGTCGATTTTCGCCCTTCATGTTTAGCGGAACCAGTTTTTCAACTGGTGGATATTCTGCAGAATATGGACAGGGATTGTCCTCGGCACTCATTTTGAATACCAAAGATGTGGCAACCGAGACGAGGACTGACTTCTCTCTTATGAGCGTAGGTCTTGAGGCAGCTCATACCCAACTGTGGGACGATGCTTCATTTGCCGGTAAGGCGAGCTATATCAACCTGGATCCTTACTATGAAATCATCAGACAAGACTTCGAATGGATCGATTCTCCTACCTCAATTGACGCAAGTGCAGCATTCAGAAAGAAAGTAGGAAAGAATGGACTGTTTAAGACATATAGCAAATTCAATATGGCTGAAATGAGGTTCAATCATGATCCTTTCACCATTGAGGATGAACGCATTGATATGACGCTCAATAATAAATATGGGTACCTCAATAGTTCATATAAGGATGTGCTATCCAAAAAGTGGATTTTAAATACTGGTTTATCCTACACTTACTCTGATGATGATATTCTAATGGATGAAGACATCATTCATGAGCGTAGCCAGGGTTTTCATCTTAAATCAGTAGCTGGTTATGAATACAACGAGCGGATCTTTTTACGTATGGGAGGTGAATGGATGACCAGAGCTCATTTTCAGGATTTTAATGATTTTGAGGCCAACTTTGAAAATAGATTTTCATTCAATGAAGACATTGTTTCTTCATTCCTGGAGAGTAAGGTGTTTCTTTCTAAATCGTTTCTAGCAAAAATAGGCGGAAGGGTGGAATACAATTCTCTCAGTGGGAATCTGTCCCTGGATCCCAGGGCTTCGCTTGCTTTAAAGACCGGAGACAATGCTCAATTTTCCATGGCATACGGCATATTCAGGCAGTCTCCTCCCGATCAATTGTTGAGGGTAGAACCCAATTTAATTGCTGAAAAATCTACCCACTTTATCGTCAATTATCAATGGATGAAAAATAATCGAACCTTCCGGATTGAAGCCTACGACAAAAGATATG
>JABDLO010000286.1 GCA_013002995.1 Saprospiraceae bacterium
TTTGAACATTATTCGATATACCTACATAAATGTAGTTCCTTCTCTTTCAATAAATTGAGTATACATAATACGGTGACTCCATATTTAAAAAGGCCCAGCTTTATGCTGCGCCAATTCTTGTACCGAAGGCCAGCCTTCATTCCATTTCGGCAGGCAAAGCGGGAACCTACCTTCGCATTCGCTTTGGCAGGCAGGTCCAGCGCATTACCTATCATTTCAATATCAATTTCCGGAGAAAATTTCTCCCACTTCCTCCTTTTAGATACTTCTCACGAATCCTCGCTTCAATTCTTGATTTGAATTCTTCTTGATATATTAATGTGAATGGTCGATCCGGCTTTGTGGTCTTGTTATATCCTAGATTGTGTTCATTTACTCTCCTTTGAACATTATTCGATATACCTACATAAATGTAGTTCCTTCTCTTTCAATAAATTGAGTATACATAATACGGTGACTCCATATTTAAAAAGGCCCAGCTTTATGCTGAGCCAATTCTTGTACCGAAGGCCATGCCTCCATTCCATTTCGGCAGACAAAGCGGGAACCTGCCTGCGTACCTTGGTAGGCAGGTCGAACCCGCACTCTGTTGCCAGAACTGGATTTTGAACCTGCCTGCCAAGGCACGCAGGCAGGTCCAGCGTAATCTCTATTCTATAATTCGCTTTCTAAGAAATTTTCTTCCACTCCCACCTTTTAAATATTTCTCTTTTTGACGCGCATCACTTCTATTATCGAATTCTTCATCATAAATTAATATAAATGGACGATATGGTTTAGTGGTCTTATTATATCCTAGATTGTGTTCACTTAATCTCCTTTGAACATCATTGGATATCCCTACATAAATGTAGTTCCTGCTCTTTGAATAGATTGCGTATACATAATACGGTGACTCCATATTTAAAAAGGCCCAGCTTTATGCTGAGCCATCTCTTGTACCGAAGGCGGGAATCGAACCCGCACTCTGTTGCCAGAACTGGATTTTGAATCCAGCGCGTCTACCAATTCCGCCACTTCGGCAAAATCTTTTAAGGGGATGCAAATTTATCCAAATTTTCTTTCAATCTCAAAAGGTATTTACTCTTAAAGTAAAATTCTTTCACAATTGTCAGATCTGTAGAATCAGGAGCTGTTTCATATTCTTTAAAAATGGGCTCTACATCAGCCTTCAACCCGTCCTCAATAGAAGCTATTTCTTCCCTTATTCTCATTTCACCTTCAGGATTGGGGTCCATAGAAAGCTCCATTAATGACTCATTGATGTCCATCATCTCCATCAAGAAATCTTGTGGAATAGATTGCTCTCCTTCAGCCTCCAGATGACCTGTCAGTTCTAAAATATATTTCATTCTGCTCATAGGATCCTTCAACACCTTATAAGCTTCGTTATTCAAACTGGATTTTTCTAGGATAATTTCTTGAGTAATGTGGTCTTCAAGGGTATAAAAGTCAGGGTGTAGCTGCCTGCTCATAGCAAGATACTTTTTCTTCAACTCACCTTCATCTATCAGAAAGCTCATCGGTATACCGAAGTGCTCAAAATAATTCATGCTGCTCAATTATCTATTACAGTAATCTTGAGATATCCAGACCCAGGGCAAAAATCATCAACAACACCAACAAGATGAATCCCGCAATCGTTGAGTATTCCATGACTTTATCACTAGGCTTTCTACCGCTCACTACTTCGTAAATCAAAAACATTACATGTCCTCCATCAAGTCCCGGAATAGGCAATAAATTCAAAAATGCCAGAAGAATGGATAAACTAGCGGTCATTGTCCAGAATCGTTTCCACTCCCACGTAGGACCAAATTCCTTGGCAATAGAAATAACACTACCGAGGCTTTCCTTAGCTTTTATACGGCCTTTAAACATCTGCCCAAATGCCTTAAGCTGGCTACCAAGAAAATCAACAGAACGCTCAATCCCCTTAGGTATAGATTCCAAGAAGGAATATTTCTGTGTTTCCAGTCCTGGAACTTCTGTAAATACACCCAATCTTCCATCCTCTCCAACAGTTGGGTTTAAAGTGAGTGTATCGCTTCGACCTGGTCTGATGATTCCAAGGTCAACTGGCTTACCAGCATTGGCAACTACTACATCGAGTATATCTTTCCTCCATTCCTTATTCTCTCCATTGACAGTTACTACCCTGTCTCCTTTTTCAAATCCTGCATCATCAGCAGGAGATCCTTCTCTTATCTCATCAATTATATAGGGCAATCGATAGGTAAAGAGATCGTATTCTTTATTGGCTTGACTACTTAATACAGAAGAAAACCTTTCATCAATTGGTAGTTCAAGCTCACTGCCATCTCTGATCACACGATAAGATCGTGCATCATTGATGATAATTTCAATTTTAAATCTTGCCGGATTAAATTTTTCAAATTGATAATCTCCCACAGAAACTATCTTATCACCTTCTCTTAGTCCTATCTCCTGGCCAAGGCTATCTACATGGATTCCATAGGATACAGATTCATTAGGAAGATAAGTCTCTCCCCACACAAACATGATCATGGCAAATAAGACGATACCTAATATAAAATTCACTGTTACACCACCAACCATAATAATCAATCTCTGCCATGCAGGTTTGGATCTGAATTCCCATGGTTGTGGTTCTGTGTCAAGATGTGCTTTATCAAAACTCTCGTCAATCATCCCAGCAATTTTCACATAACCACCTAACGGTAACCATCCTATTCCATATTCAGTCTCCCCCTTCTTAGTCTTCCACAAGGAAAACCAGGGGTCAAAAAAGAGATAGAACTTCTCCACTTTGGTTTTAAACCATTTGGCAGGAAAAAAATGACCACACTCGTGGAGGGTGACAAGGATTGAAAGACTCAGTATTAATTGAGTAACTATGATTAATGTATCCATTCAGTCTCGTATTCTTATTGATTCAATGATAGAACTCCTATCATTAACATGCTTTAGAATTTATTTGTTTCTTTTCAAATGCCGCAAAACTACTATTTATATCTTTAATCCTTCCAATATACTATACCAATCTATGAATAGGCTCTTCTATTGTAATCATAAAACGGATGGTGGGTTTCTTATCACAGCTGAAGATCACCGCCATGCAATTAAAGTTTTAAGGCTTAAATTGAATGATCCAATTGATATCATCGATGGGAGTGGAAGCCTGTTTCATTGTAAAATCCATGAGATCTCTAAAAAATCATTAACTGCTACCATACAATCTAAATCCGTTAAACCGGCGCTTCCCTACCGTCTCGGAATTGCCATTTCAACCTTAAAAAATCCTTCCAGATTCGAGTGGTTTCTGGAGAAAGCCGTAGAAATCGGTATTACAGATATCTATCCTCTCAATTCTAAAAGGACTGAAAAGCCAACTCTTAAATATGATAGATCCAGAAAGATCATCCACTCTGCAATGAAGCAATCACTTAATATCCATGAACCCCAACTCCATGAAATCATTCATATAGAAGACCTAATTTCTCTGACTGATTACAATTCAAAATTTGTTGCATACATCAATGATCATGTCACCACTTCCTTGAGTCAGTCTGACCCAGATAAAAATGTGCTTATTGTAATAGGTCCTGAAGGAGGATTTACAACTGATGAAGCTGAATTTATGATATCAAGTGGATTTAACCCTGTGAGCCTGGGACAGTCACGATTGAGAACGGAAACAGCAGGAGTAGCTTCCTGTCAGATTATTAAGACATTATTTGAATTAAGAAAAAACGAAAGCTAACTACGCAACAATTATTTCCTTTAATTATTAGTTACTTTGTAAACTTCAACTGAAAGCTCATTTAATTATGAAAAGAAAATTAACCTATTTACTTCTTCTTTCATTTTTCTTGACCTCCTTTTCATTTTCTGATGAGGACCCCTCGTTGCAATTGGCACTGTTAAAGTATAATGGTGGTGGAGACTGGTATGCTAATCCTACAGCACTAAAGAACCTCGCTCTCTTTTGCAATGAAACCTTAGGAACCAACTTTTCAAGCAATTATGGAACCGTTGAAGTAGGTAGTGTTGAGCTTTTTAATTATCCATTTATTCACATGACTGGTCATGGCAATGTTGTGTTTTCTGACCAGGAAGCTGAAAACCTGAGAAATTACCTTATAGC